>JBCEBX010000308.1:0-2907 GCA_039206455.1 Asticcacaulis sp. | reverse complement strand
CCCGGGCTGGGTAAAAAATTGAATCCCGAAACCGCAGACTAGCCACGGCGAGACGACAAAGCTGAACGATGGACGCTATCTTCGTATCAGATGTACGACTATCGATCAAAACGACTAATGGGCGAACCTCGTTGCTCGTCCGGTTTTGGACAGCTTTATAAGGTTCCCATTTCTGTTGTGCAACCGCAAGATCACATTAATTTTATCGAAAAGACCAATTACAGGTAGCGCTATCGCTACTCTTTCAGGTCACGCCTGAGGGTAAGCGTTGTCAGAAGAAAACATCCGGCGCCCAAAACATAGAAACCCAACCCCCAGCTTACGGCTATTTTAAGCGCCTCTTCGGCATAATTATATGATAAATAATCAGAAAATGCCCCCAACACCCCTGAACCAACCCCCAGACCGATAATATTGGTGATAAACAGAAATATGGCTGAGGCCAGAACGCGGTGCGCAGGCAAGACAATATGGTGCAGACAGGCAAGCGTTGGCCCCATCCACACCAGACCCAGAGCCTGCGCCAGCACCAGAAGCCAGAAGCCGCCAAAACTGTTGAAGGCAAAGCCATCAATCAGAAGCACCAGCGCATAAAGGGGGATGCACAGCAAATAAGCCCCCGCCGGTAACCAGACATAGTAATGCGGATTGAATGCGCTTAGACGGTCAGCAAAATAACCACCCGCAATAATGCCAATAACACCGCCAATCAGCACCACCAGCCCAAAACCGACCGATGCCGATACCAGTCCGGCCTCAAAAGAACGCATAAAGACTGACGGCAGCCAGAACATCAGCCCATAACCGATCACCGATGACAGGGACGCCCCCAGTGAGATCAGCCACAGGCTGCGATTGCTAAGCACGGCATACAGGGCTTCGGTTTTGGCATCAGCGGAGGCCGCCTCCTTTTTGGGGCCGCCCGCCTCTCTGACCAGCCAGAAAAATAGCGGCGCAAAGACAATACCCATCAGGCCGATAGTGATGAACGCCACGCGCCAGTTGAAATGCGCCGCCACAAGCCCGCCAAAGATAATGCCAATGGCCGACCCTAAAGGCACCCCCAGCGAAAACACCCCCAGAGCCCGCGCACGATGTTGCGGCGGATAAAGATCGCTGATCAGGCTATGGGCCGGTGCCACACCACCAGCCTCACCGATACCTACGCCGAAACGCCCAAGCGCCAGCATGGCATAGTTACCAGCCAGTCCACAAAAGGCCGTCATGGCGCTCCAGACAATGAGAGACAGACCGATCAGTCTTTTTCGACCAATCCTGTGGGCATAAAGGGCAACCGGGATACCCACCAATGTATAGAAGAAGGCGAAGGCAAAACCACCCAGCCAGCCAAGCTGTGCATCCGAAAGGCCCAGTTCGGCCTTGATGGGTTGCGCCAGAATACTGAGTATCTGGCGGTCGACAAAGTTGAAAATATAAACGATCAGCAACAGGATCAGGCTTATGTGGGCCGTCTTTTCGATCCTGATATGTGCCATGTTCACGCCCCGCTTTAGGAAACGAAACCTAACATATCGTTTACAATTGCATAGCCTTTTTTATCCGAAAAACACCTGCCACATCAAACGTCCGGGGATAAAAGTGAACAGGCCCGCAATCACCAGACCCCCAAAGTACAGACCATAGGCATTCAGACGATGCCTTTTGATCTGCTTACGCCGCGCAAACCAGATCAGCATGGGCGCCGCAATCGTTGTCCAGCCGGACAGGGCATGAATCAGACTGAAATGTCCGTTGTTAATATCACGGATAAAGAAGCTGCTCAGGGCCGTTGTCAGCATTAGTCCCACCCAGATCCAGCCAAGCAAACGGTGCGGCCATACACCCTTAGGCCCTGCAAGCAATATCAGGCCCAATAAAAAAGCCAGCACCGCCGCCCCGAGATGTATCTGTATGGCCACTGTTTGACGACTGATCAGGCCCATGTCCGGTGGGTTCAGATAAACCCACGCCATCAAACCACTCATGGCCAGCATTAATACAAATACGCGTAGGGATGCCGGTATCCTGTTCGGCAGTGCTACATCAGACGATTTCATTTCCACACCCGCTTTGACCTCAGTTAAAAACACGGCCATAAGCACAGAGCCAAGCCTGAGGATCCGGATGAATGCGTGAAAAGCCTGCCCCGATACGTGAAACACAACCCGCGACCGCTCACGCTTCGTGGATGGACCCGGAAAAATATGGATGGGTCAGGATCTATGCCCTGGCGATTATATTAGCGATCATATTGGCCATCACCTCTGCCGCTGGCACAGGCAATCAGAGTGCCGGTGTCCGTTTGATTTACTGGATCGGCCTAATGGTCGGTGGTACAGCCATAGCGCAGGGGGTGGACGGGTTGATGGGTAAGGCCGGTCATCTGTTTCGCAAACAAAGTCACCGCATCATTATCCATGCCTTTTTGATTATCGTACCGATCACCCTGTTTGTGTGGGTAGTAAACAGTCTGATGCACCGTAGTTTTCTGGGGCCGGAAGCTGTTTTCACCTTGCTGGGCTATACGGTGCCCATTTGTCTGGCCATGGCGGGCCTTAGGGCCCTGATGAATCCCATCCCCCGACAAAGCCACCGCTTTGCCCCTGATGCTTCACTTCCCGTAGCCTTGCGTGAGCGTCTGCCGTTTAAATTTCAACAATCAGAAATCTATGCCGTGTCAGCCGAAGACCATTATTTACGCGTCTATAGCGCTGCGGGACAGACGCAGATTTTGATGCGTCTTTATGATGCCATTCGTGAACTTGAAGGCATAGAAGGCACCCAGACGCATCGTTCCTGGTGGGTCGCCCTTGGTGCCATAAGAGAGGCAGAAAAGAAAGACGGAAGGGTCTGTCTTATTCTTACAGATGGTACGCGCGCCCCTGTCAGTCGCAGCTTCCATAAGAG
>JBCEBX010000307.1:5812-11641 GCA_039206455.1 Asticcacaulis sp. | reverse complement strand
GGCGCAGATGGAAATCAACCTGCGCCACGGCGACCCGCTCGAACTCGCCGATCAGGTCTTCATGTTCAAACGCACCATCAAGGAAACGGCGCTCGAACACGACATCTACGCCACCTTCATGGCCAAGCCGATGGCGCTGGAACCCGGTTCTGCCATGCACATCCACCAGTCGATCGTCGATATGCAAACCGGCCTCAACCTGTTTTCCGATCCGAAAACCGGCGCAGAAACCGAGCTGTTCGCCTCATTCATCGCCGGTCAGCAAACCTATCTGCCAGCCGCTACCGCCATGCTGGCCCCCTATGTCAACTCCTACCGCCGCCTGTCCAAGGGGTCGGGCGCACCTGTCAATACCCACTGGGGCTACGACAACCGCACCGCAGGCCTGCGTGTGCCCCCCTCGGACGCCGAAAACCGCCGTCTGGAAAACCGGATTCCGTCGTCTGACGCCAACCCCTATCTGGCCATAGCCGCGGCACTGGCCTGCGGTTATCTCGGCATGACACAGGGTCTCAAGCCCCTGCCGCCGGTCGACACCGACGCCTCAAACGACCCGTCCGCCGACCTGCCCTATTCGCTCATTCAGGCGGTCATCAAGCTGGAACGCTGCGAAGAACTGGCCGAGCTTTTAGGCCCCGCCTTCGTCACGGCCTACACCCGCGTCAAGCAGCAGGAATATGAAACCTTCATGCGCACCATCAGCCCGTGGGAACGCGAATTCCTTCTGCTGAACGTTTAATCCTTCCCCCCTCTCCCCTCGGGGGAGAGGGCTGGGGTGAGGGGCAAAGCAAACGCGAGAAAAAACATGAGCCGCGTTGAAAACACAGGCCATCCGCCGGAGTCATATTATGCGGCAACGGCAGACCTGCCCGTATATCCGCCACTCCAAAGCGACGCCCATACCGATGTCGCCATTATCGGTGGCGGCTTTACCGGTCTTGGGGCCGCCCTCGAACTGGCGCAGCAGGGCCGCACGGTCACCTTGCTCGAAAGCGCGACCATAGGCTCAGGGGCCTCAGGCCGTAACGGCGGTCAGGTGCATATCGGCCAAAGACTTGATCCCGAAACCCTGACGGCGCAACTCGGGGCCGATGCCGCACGGCAGTTGTGGGATATGGCGATGGATGCCCGCGCCCACCTGCAATCCCTGCTCGACAGCGGTATCGATGCCGACTTCCGTCCGGGCATCCTCCATAGCTGGCACAAGCCCAAATTCGCCGCCGAAGACCGCGCCTATGCCGACTTCATCCAAGACCATTATGGCTACGACCAGATCAGACTGCTGAACAAAACCGAGATCGCCAACGAACTTGGCACCCCTGTCTATCATGGCGGCATTTATGATGGCGGCGGCGGGCACCTGCACCCGCTGAAGCTGGCGTTCGGCATGGCCCGAAAAGCACACGCCGCCGGTGCCCGCCTGCATGAACACAGCCCTGTGCAATCCATTACCCGCACCAAAGGCAGCATCGTCCTCACCACCCCTTCAGGCCACCTGACAGCGCAAAAACTCCTGATCTGCGGTAACGGCTATATGCAGGGACTGGACAGCGATATCGACCGCCACGTCCTGCCGATCAACAATTTCATCCTTGTCACCGCCCCGCTCGATGACCCGACCATCCTGCCGAATAATTACGCCGCCGCCGACTCACGCTTTGTCGTCCATTACTGGCGCAAAACCCCCGACAACCGCCTCCTGTTCGGTGGTGGTGAAAACTACAGCCCGCGCTTCCCCGACGACATCAAGGGCTTCGTGCGCAAACACATGCTGAAAATCTACCCTCAGCTTGAACAGACCCCTATCGACTACGGCTGGGGTGGGACACTGGCCATTACCTTAAGCCGCGCGCCTTTTGTCCGCGAACTGGAAAAAGACGTCTTCGTCAGCGCCGGCTATTCCGGTCAGGGCGTGGCACTGGCCCCCTATTTCGGCAAACTTCTGGCCCGCGCCGCTATGGGCGACCCTAAGGATATCGACCTTTTGTCACGCCTGCCGGTTCCGGCCTTCTTTGGCGGCAAACTGTTGCGCTGGCCGCTTCAGGTCGTAGGCCTCAGCTACTACGCCCTGCGCGACCGCTTCTGACGCTTATCTCTCCTCCCTGCTCTGCGGGGAGGTGGCATCGCAAAGCGATGACGGAGGGGTCACTTCCTTACTTCTACCGCCAGAACTGGAACCGCTCAAACGCCCGAAACGCCGTCTGCATCTCCAGATTCAGCAGGTCGGCAAACCCGTACATCAGCGCGAAAATATAGCGAAAACCAAAGAAGAAAATCACCACCACCAGCACCAGCGTGATCAGAGGTATCCGCTCAAGCTTCTCGGCCATGCCCCGCAACGGCTGCGGCAAGAGCGGCGTAATCACCCCATAGCCATCCAGTCCGGGCAAGGGCAGCATATTCAGCACAAAGGCCATGAAGTGGAAAAAGGCCAGCAGCATAACCGCATCGCCCAGCAAACTGTCCGGCTTGTCGCCATAGATGCCAAGGGCCCAGACATAGAACCCAAAGGCCAGTACCAGCGTCACCACTGGCCCGGCCAGTGACACCAGCGACTGCTGCCATCTCTGGCGGATCAGATCAGGCCGGATCAGCACCGCCGCACCGGGCAAGGCAATCCCGCCAATCGCCAGAATGATGATCGGCAGCACAATACTCATCGGGCCATTGATATAGGCGACCGGATCAAGCCCCAGATAGCCCCGCTGCGCAATCGTATGATCCCCGAACCGCCAGGCGCTGTAGGCATGCCCGAACTCATGCAGACACAGACCGACGACCCAACCCAGAAGCACAAATACAAAGGTGCCAATGGACGCATATTCAGGCGCATAGATCAGACCGGCTCCCGTCAGCGCGAACGCCCCCAGAAGCAAAACGAAATTAAGGCTCAGACCTGTTTTCATGCCTACCGATTATCGCTTCAGAACATAATGGGAAAGGTGAATCATTTAAAACTGATGCAATTTATTCAAAAGCTGAAATCCATCCGGCTCCGGACATCGTAGTTATAAGTAATAATCCATTCAGGGGGCCATAGGGGCATACGATGCGCTTTCATATTTTCATTCCGGCACTGCTTTCCGCCCTTCTGACCGCCTGCGTCAGCGCGCCAACGCCCGTTAATACAACCCTCTCCACGGTTGAAAACCTGAAAGACACCAAAACCGGCCGGACGACGACCCGCACCTATAGCGAAGCCGCCGCGCTCAATACGGTGACGCGGGTCTATCTGCATCCCACACAACTCGTAACCGCCGAAAATACGCGCTACACCCTGACGGATAATGAGCGTGCACTTGTACTCGCCGAGGTCGAGGCCCAGCTGTGTTTTGAACTGGCCGAACGCTACGAAATGGTCTCAGACATCACCAAAAGCGATGCCGAGGTCCGCTCCGCCGTCATCTGGTTTGAACCGACGGGCACGGTCGGCTCCGGTGCCGCGGCGGTCGCCAATTTCTTTATTCCCGGCCCCATAGGCCTGCGCCTGCCCGGCACCCTGGGCGGACTTGGCGCCGAAGCGGAAATGCTGCAACAGGACAAACAGATTGGCGCCATTGTCTGGGTACGTCAGGCGCAGGCGCTCGGCACCGACAGCCCGTCCCTGTCCCGCCTTGGGGACGCCCTGCAATTTGCCGAGCCCTTCGGTGACGACGCTGCAGCCGCCATGTCTCCGGATCCTTTACCTCAGAAACGCACCTACACCAAAGACACCGATCCCTGCCTAAAATATGGCGGCCGTATCAATGAGACGGGCTTCATCATCGACCGCATTACCGGCCTCTATGTCCCCGCCACCCGACCGCAACCTTCCACTGAAGATACCGCCGAGTAATTCCCTCACCTATCCCCCTTTGTTTACGCTAAGTAGGGGGGATAGGTGGTTGATGGCTCACAAAGCGCGCAAAATCGGTTCCGCCTCATCAAGCGACGCACGGATCGTATCGACAATACGGTCGATCTCAGCCTCGGTGATGATCAGCGGCGGACACATGACGATGGAATCGCGGATACCACGCACCATCAGACCGTTCTTGATGCAGATATCCCGCACCACCGGCCCGGCATGCCCTTCTTCGCCTTTAAATCGCTTATTTGTGCCTTTTTCGGCAATTATTTCAACCGCCCCAATCAGGCCCAGAGACCGCGCCTCCCCCACCAGCGGATGATCATCCAGACGCTTCAGAGCGGCCTTCAGATAAGGCCCCGTCACATCGCGCGTGCGCTCCACAAGCCCTTCTCTTTCAAGGATTTCGATATTGCGTAACGCCACTGCGGCACAGGTCGGATGCCCCGAATAGGTATAGCCGTGGACGAAGTCGCCACCCTTTTCGACCAGAACATCAACGATTGATTTTGACACGCCAACCGCCGAAATCGGCAGGTAGCCCGAGGATAACCCCTTGGCCATGGCAATCAGGTCAGGCTTGATGCCGTAATGCTGGTGACCGAACCATTCGCCCAACCGTCCGAAGCCGTTGATAACCTCATCACAGATCAGCAGAATACCGTATTTGCGGCACAAAGCCTCAACCTTGGGCCAATAGGAGTCAGGGGGGATAATTACCCCACCGGCCCCTTGTATCGGCTCACCAATAAAGGCCGCCACCTTGCGCGGGCCAACCATAAGGATGCGGTCCTCGATGTCCTGAACACAAGCCTCAACAAAGCTTTCCGGATTACAGCCGAACCCCTCACCGAACAGATAGGGCTGTCGCACATGCTCTATACCCGCAATCGGCAATCCGCCTTGTGCGTGCATAAAGCTCATCCCCCCCAAAGACGCCCCCGCCCCCGTTGACCCGTGATAGGCATGGCGGCGACTGATGAACACCTTGCGGTCCGGCTCGCCTTTCAGCGTCCAGTAATGCCGCACCAGCCGGAATATAGTATCATTCGCCTCCGAGCCTGACGAATTGAAGAACACATGCGTCAGATCCGGATTACCGATCTGCATTTTCTCGGCAATCTTCGCCGCCAGCCTGACCGCAGGTTCCGTCGCCGTTTTAAAAAACGTATTATAATAAGGCAGTTCCAGCATTTGCTGATAGGCAACTTCAGCCAGTTCCGACCGGCCATAGCCAACATTGACGCACCACAGACCGGCCATGCCATCCAGCAACTTATTCCCGTCAATATCGGTGATCGTAGAGCCTTCGGCGTGGACAATAATCCGGCTGCCGCCCAGTTCATGAAGCACCTTATAATCGGCCTGCGCCGGTAAATGGTGCGCCAGATCAAGCCGCTTGAGGTCATCGGCATTATGGTTTTTCAGGGCATCAGGCATAGCGCGCAACTCCGGTGCGGATCAAACTTATACCCGCACTATAGCCCCTCACTCTGCCCGCCGATACGGCTTCGCAAAATTGTGATCACAGGCAGGGGCGCGGCCCCTGCACCCATTAGACCCGAGCCAGACGGCTCCTGCCATTGCAATGGTCGACACCACATACCTCGGGGCAATCGGGTGCAGGGCCTGAGGCCCTGCCTAGCCTAAAAGGGCTGCGACTGAGGTCGCATTAAAGGCTAGCCACACCTTCTCGTCCCAGGTAAAATCTTCCTGATCCCAACGCGTAAGATTTGAGCGTAACACCTTGACCATACGGCCGGAATTCAACTCAACCTCATAGACCGTCTCCGACCCCAGATAGGTCATCAGCCGGATTGTGCCTTCGGCTATATTAAAGCCTTCAGGGGCATCTTCCATCTTGGCCGGTTTGGCATCGTACTTATGGATCTCTATTTTTTCAGGCCGCAAGGCTGCCCAAACCGTCGCGCCTGTGCCGCCGGTGACGCCGTGATCAAGGTAGATATCGCCGATTTCTTTTG
>JBCEBX010000307.1:0-5802 GCA_039206455.1 Asticcacaulis sp. | reverse complement strand
AGCCGGTTCATCCACCGCCAGCGTACCTTCAAACATATTCACACTGCCAATGAAGTCCGCGACAAAGCGCGAATTGGGGAATTCATACAGATCAAACGGCGTCGCCACCTGCTGCAATATCCCGCGATGCATAACCGCACAACGCGTGGCCATGGCCAGTGCCTCATCCTGATCGTGGGTGACCATGATAAAGGTAATCCCCACCTTCTCCTGAAGCAACGCCAGTTCGGTGCGCATAGCGTCCCTGAGCTTGGCATCCAGCGCCGACAAAGGCTCATCAAGCAACAGCACACGCGGCTTCTTGACCAATGCCCGCGCCAGCGCCACACGCTGCCGCTGCCCGCCGGACATCTGATCCGGCATCCGCTCACCAAATCCGCCAAGTTTGACAAGCTCCAGCGCCTCAGTGGCCCGCTGCAAACGTTCGGACTTACCGACACCGTCCATTTTCAGGCCATAGGCGACATTTTCCAGCACGCTCATATGCGGAAAGACGGCATAGGACTGAAAGACCATATTGACCGGCCGCTTGTTTGGCGGCGTCAGGGACACGTCCTTTTCGTCAATATATATCCTGCCTTCGGACGGCATTTCAAAACCAGCCAGCATGCGCAAGAGCGTGGTCTTGCCACATCCCGAAGGCCCAAGCAGGGAAAAGAACTCCCCCTCCTTGATCTCAAGCGAGACGTTATCGACCGCAGTGTTTTTGCCAAAATGCTTTGAGACGTTCTCAAAACGGATAATGGTTTTATCGCTGATAGGGGGCGAAATATCGGTCATGCGTTGGCTCACTTTTTGGCCTCCCCGCCGCCGTGTCCGGCAGTCAGGGCGCTGGAACCCTGCACCTTAAGCGCAAGGAAGGTCAGAAGAACAGTAACGACAATCAGTATGGTCGAGGCCGCATTGACCTCAGGCGTCACCGAGAAGCGCACCATCGAATAAATTTTCACCGGGAAGGTCACCGTGTCCGGCCCTGCCGTAAAGAAGGTGATGACGAAATCATCAAGCGACAGGGTAAAGGCCAGAAGCGCACCGGCAATCAGCGACGGCTTGATATGCGGCAACAACACATCAATCAGGGTGCGCCATTCCGACGCCCCAAGGTCTTTCGCCGCCTCTTCCAGCTCGCGGTTAAAGCCCGCAAGCCTTGCGCGCACCACCACCGCCACAAACGGGAAACAGAACGAGACGTGGGCAATGATAATGGCCCCCAGATTGAACGGCCACATCAGCCCCTGCGGCCAGGGCAGAACCTTGGCGAAGAACACCAGCATCCCGACGCCCATGCAGATTTCCGGCACAACAATCGGAATAGCCATACCGGCATGAAACGCCGTCTTGCCGGGAAAGCGGAAGCGCCACAAGACAATGGCCGCCATCGCCCCGACAATGACCGAAATAATGGTGGCAAACAGAGCGATCACCATCGAATTGGTAAAGGCCTGTATCAGGCTGTCATTATTCAGCGCCCGCTCATAATATTTCAGCGTAAACCCTTGCCAAACCACGTTACGGCGCGAGTCATTAAAGCTGAACACCATCAAGCTGATGAGCGGCACATAGAGAAACAGGGTCACGCCGATCAGCCACACCTGCATCGGCCAGCGACGCAGATACTCCAATGGGCCGGGCGGAATTTTTCTTGGTTTCACCTTGGCTTCACTCATGCCGCCCCCCGCTTTCTCGCCGACCGGTCAAGCAGGCCCTGAAGCGCAATCCCGATAAAGGTCAGATAGACCAGCAAAAAGGCCAGCGCCGCCCCGAACGGCCAGTTATTGGCGCGTTTGAATTGCGATTCGATGACATTGGCGATCATCTGCGAATCCGTTCCGCCCAGCAGATCAGGCGTCAGATAGGCCCCAAGCGCAGGAATAAAGGTAATCAGAATGCCTGAGGCAATCCCGGCACCCGCCAGTGGCACCACCACGGCAAACAGGGTGCGGAAATGCCCTGCCCCCAGATCGAGCGACGCCTCAAGCAGCGAGCGATCAAGCCGGTCAAGCGTCGAATAAAGCGGCAGGATCATGAACGGCAGATGCACGTACACAAGCCCCACAACCACCGCAAAATTATTGTACAGAAGGTTCAGAGGCGTAAAGTCCCCCAACGGTTGAAGGCCAGCAAAGGTCATCAGGCCCGAGGCATTTTCCCACAAAAACCGGTAACTCTGATTGATATAGCCTTCGGTGCGCAACACCGCGATCAGGGCATAGGTACGGATCAGCAGGTTCGTCCAGAACGGCAGCATGACCAGCAGAAGCATCCACGGCTTCCACTTGTCGGGCGCAAAGGTAATGGCCAGCGCCACGGGAAACCCTATCACCACACACAAAAAAGTGGTGAGCGCCGCGACCCAGATCGATTTGGCAAAAATGCCGAGATAAAGCGGTTCTAACGCCTTGGCATAGTTCGACCAGGTGCCGGTAAAGGCAATGTCAATCAACCCCCTGTTTTCCCCGAAGGAATAGAGCCAGACAATGCCTAAGGGCACAAAGAAGAACAGCACAAGCCACACCAGCGGCGCGCTGAACATAGCGGCAAAAATGCCCTTGGCCTGACGCCAGCTTTGCTCCATGCGGCTATCCCCTACCGTTAATCAAAAGGGCGTTGCGTTGGTGGCCGCAACGCCTGCATTTTAAGACGCCTTCACGCGTGTGATAGCATCTTCATAGGCCTGCGCCAGTTCAAGCCCTTCAAAATCGGCATATTCGCACTTCGCCAGATCGGATTCCGGTGGGAAAATGATCGGATTATTCTTGTAGCTATCGGGCATAAGCGCCTTGGCGGCCGCATTGGGGGTGGGGAACAGAATTTTCTCGTAAATCTTCTTACCGGCCTCAGGATCAAGCATGTAGTTGATGAACTGGTGCGCATTATCCGGGCGCGGCGCATCCTTGGGGATACACCAGGTATCCGAGTTGAATTGCGAGCCTTCCTTAGGGATGATGAAATCGATGTCATCGTCTTCAAGCTTGGCCTGAGCAATGTCACCATTATATTCCATCACCACATCGACATCACCGGCCAGCAGCATGTCCTGCCCGTCATCTTCGTGGAAAGCCTTGATGTTCGGCTTTTGCTTGATGAGCATGGCCGCGACCTGATTGATGATTTCCGGCGTGATGCCGTTGACGCTATGGCCCAGATACTTTGCCCCGAGACGGATCAGGTCACCGGATTCCGACAGAAGCGCGATCTTGCCTTTGAACTGGTCGGAATCGAACAGATATTTCCATGAATCCGGCACCAGACCATTCGGCATTTTCGATTTGCGATAGCCAATCCCCAGCAACAGCCAGGTATAGGCCACCGAATATTTCCCGCCCGGATCATAGGTCGGATCAAGGAAGGCCGGTTCAAGATTTTTTCGATTGGGCAATTTGGAATGGTCAAGCTCAAGCAGCAGTCCGGCCTGAGACAGACGCGTCACGAAATCATTGGACGGTACCACCACATCAAAGCCGGAATTGCCGGTCTTGAGCTTGGCAAACAGTTCGTCATTGGTGGCAAAGATCGACATATTCACATTGATACCCGTCAGATCCTTGAAATCCGACAGGGTCGTCTCACCGATATAGGTATCCCAGTTATAAAAATTCAGGCGCTTTTCTTCGCCATTATCGCCCACCTCAGCTGTTTTCGAGAAGGCCGCAAGCCCGCCGAAGCTGATGCCGATGGCGGCCGCCCCCATCCCCTGTAACAAAGACCGACGCGAAGCTCTGTGGCGTGAAGAACTCATATTCTATCTCCTCAGTTTTCCGGACGACCTGAACCTGCCGTCATCAATGTGTTAACAGGAGGAGAATACGCTATGACCGATGCGTCAAGCCCAAAGTGATCACAATCCCGCCATAATCCGAAAAGACTGATGCACGGCATCTAGACACCGCACAAAAAAACACCGGGAGTTGCCCCCCGGTGCTTCTGTAATCTTTTTACCCGTAATTAAGCGGCTTTTACGCGGGTAATGGCATCTTCATACAGTTGCGCCATTTCCTGACCTTCAAAGTCGGCATATTCACATTTCGCCAGATCAGCCTGAGACGGGAAGATGATCGGTGAGTTGCGATAGCTGTCAGGCATAAGTGCCTTAGCCGCCAGATTAGGCGTCGGATACAGAATGGTCTCGAAGATGTGCTTGCTGGCTTCAGGATCAAGAATATAGTTAATGAACTGATGCGCATTATCCGGACGCGGCGCATCCACCGGAATAGCCAGGGTATCGGCATTGAACTGCGACCCTTCCTTGGGAATGACAAACTCGATATCATCATCCTCAAGTTTAGCCTGAGCAATATCGCCGTTAAACTCCATAACCACGTCAACATCACCGGCCAGCAGACGATCCTGCCCGTCGTCAGCATGGAACGAGCCGATATTCGGCTTTTGCTTAATCAGCAAATCCTCCACCTGTTTGACGATTTCCGGCGTAATGGCATTAACACTGTGCCCAAGATATTTGGCCCCCAGACGGATGAGGTCACCGGCTTCGGACAACAGCGCGATACGGCCCTTGAACATGTCGGAATCATAAAGATACTTCCACGAGTCCGGCACAAAGCCAACTGGCATCTTCGACTTACGATAGCCAATACCTAAAAGCAGCCAGGCATAGGCGACCGAATATTTCGCGCCACGATCATAGGCCGGATCCTGAAACGTCGGATCGAGATTCTTGAGGTTCGGCAGCTTGGAATGATCAAGCTCCTGCAACAGGCCCGCCTGAGACAGACGCGTGACAAAATCATTGGACGGCACGACGACATCAAAGCCGGAATTGCCCGATCTCAGCTTGGCAAACAATTCGTCATTAGTGGCAAAGACCGACATATTGACGGTAATGCCGCTGGCGGTTTTGAAATCCGACAGGGTCGTATCGCCGATATAGGTGTCCCAGTTATAGAAGTTGAGGCGCTGCTCCTCACCGTTCTCGCCAACCTTGGCACCACCCGAACAGGCCTGAAGCCCGCCAAAGCTGATACCCACCGCCGCAGCGCCCAGACCTTGCAGTATTGAACGGCGCGAAGCCTTGTTACGGTAAGCCACCATAGCCAATCTCCTTATAAAACAACGCAAAACAAACGTGCCTTATAGTCAGACCCACCCCTCTACAGCAACCCCCGATCAGGCATTACGCAAATACCAATCATAATCGAGTTCCGTAACTTCTTCATAAAAACGCGCCTGCTCGGTGCGCTTGACCGACACATACATGTCGACAAAACGCTCCCCCAGATAGTCGCGCAAGACTTTGGAATTACTTAGGTAATCCACCGCCGCAAACCAGTTGGTCGGCAGGATTGCGCCAGATTCCGCCGCCACCGCATAGCCATTACCCACCACCGCCGGACCGGGATCAATCTTTTGCGCAATACCGTGATGTGCCGCTGCCAATATGGCCGCCAGCACCAGATAGGGGTTGGCATCAGCCCCCGCGACACGGTGTTCGACATGGCGTGTATGGGCAGGCCCCGCCGTGACCCGTAAGGACACGGTGCGGTTATTCACCCCCCACGTCAGCCCTACCGGTGCATAGGAATTGGCCTTGAAGCGTTTGAAACTGTTGGCATTAGGCGCCAGTATGCCCATGACATCTGCCAGATGCGCCTTCATGCCGCCGATCATCTGTTTCAGCATGTCTGATCCTTGTGGATCATCAGAGGCACAGAGATTATTACCCGCCTTATCGGCCACACTGATGTGGACATGGAAACCGGAACCCGCACGATCGGCCCAGGGCTTGGCCATGAAGGTCGCCTCGATGCCATGCGCCAACGCCACGCCCTTGGCCAGACGCTTATA
>JBCEBX010000306.1:0-2920 GCA_039206455.1 Asticcacaulis sp. | reverse complement strand
CTGCGCAGCCAGTTTTTTTCATGCAGAAGCGTGCCGGGCGTATCCGGAAAGGGGGTGCCCTCTATATCGGCATCGGTGCGCGGCGCGGCACATTTGTTTTTGAATGTGCTGGCGGGTTCGTAAACACCTGTTTTCCACGCAGCCACAGTACCACCCGGCGTGGGTGCGGGCGGGGTGGGCGTGCTGCCGCCGCCTGAGGAACCACCGCCACCGCCGCCTCCGCCGCCGCCGCAACTGGCCAAGAGCAGGGGAGCCAGAAGGCAGATCAGCGCCGGAAAGTGCGGTGTCATGGTATGTGTTTTTTTCATGGCTGAGAAATGACCATGTTATTCAGATTTAGGCAATACCCTTCATACGAAAAAACCCCGCCGGTGCAACCGACGGGGTTTTGTCATTTCAGCCTGTGCGATTTTACCAGTTATGGTTCAGGCGCAGATAGACGTAACGGCCGTTGAAGCCAAAGGGTGAGAAGCGCGTGAAAGCCAGTGCGCCAATCCCATTGCCTGAGCCGATATTGATATTTGCCGGTGTGGCATCGGGATAGACGTCAAACAGGTTGTCGGCCCCCAGTACAACAGACGTACCATTGCCGAAGCTATAGGTCGCCGACGCATCAAACAGGGTCTTTTCACCGGAATGCACATCATTGAAGATGTTGTTCGACGGATCAATGACATCACCATAATAGGTGGTGCGTGTATTGACCGTCAAAGGCCCACCGGTCCAGTCAACACTCAAGGTCGCCTTGTTCTCAGGGGCCGCATTGGTCAGGATGAACTGACGGTTACGCGGGAACAGGGCAGGCGGGTTGGTGACAATGGCGCTCAGGTTGTACTGCGGGTACTTCTTGATGACCGTATTGGAGCTGTTGAGTGCCAGCGAGACATCAAAACGACCAATGTTGTCCGTCAGGTGACGGTAGTTAGCGACGATATCCACACCTGTCGTCTGGGTGGTGACGCCATTGGTGAAGAAGCGGGCTGAGCGCACGCCATATGGCTCAAGCAGGGCCAGACTTTCGGCATCACCCGTTGGCGTGTTGTCCGAAAGCACAATGCGGTCATTGATACGGATATCATAACCATCGACCGTCAGTTGGAATGGGCCTTTGCGGAACACGAAACCGAGCGCGTAGTTCAGGGACTTTTCAGCCTCAAGCGGTGTGGCCCCAAGGGCAACGGCGGCCGGATGCGTCGCTGGGAACAGGCCGGTTTCAATCACAACCGAAGGCGTGACATTGGTGTTTACGACTGATGCGGTCGAAGTGAAATACTGCTGAGCCAGAGACGGTGCGCGGAAGCCGGTCGAAACCGAACCGCGAACGGCAAAGGCGTCGTTGAAGTCATAACGTGACGACAGCTTGCCTGAGAAGTTTCCGCCGAAATCCGAATAATGTTCGGCGCGGGCAGCGACTTCAAACTGGAGCTTTTCAGTAGCTTCGACCGAGACGTTGGCATAGGCGCCGACGTTGTCGCGGTTGACGTCAACTTCGTTAGACGGCTGGAAGCCTGTGAAGCCTTGCGAACCCGGGGACGCACCGGCTACGCCGCCAAAGGCATAGGATTGTTCTTCACCGCGACCGATCTTATAGGTTTCGTGACGGGCCTCGACACCCAGTGCCAGGGTCAGCGGGCCGTAAAGGCCGATGTCGAACGGACGGCTGATGTCAGCGTTGAAAACAACCTGATCGTACTGAATGTTACCCGCATAGAATTCGGTTTTGGAGTTGGTGCCGTAAGACGGGCTGACGCTGTTCAGGACATTGTAGTCAAGTTCATTGCGGCCCCAGCCGATGCTGTAATCGGAATCCCAGTCACCCCATTGGCCTTTGACGCCACCGGTAGCCGAGTAATCCTTGGATTTGGCATTGATGAGCGGCAGGAAACCGTTCGGGTGGATGGAAGGCACGTTGCCGGAGCTGTTGGCCGGACGCGAGAAGGCGGCCGAGGTCGAATCGAGATCCTGATAGCTGGCGAAACCATAGAGCGACCAGCCGTTTTGCAGTGGCAGACCAGCATTGGCAAACAGGCCATAGGATTCGGTTTCAGGATCACCGTAACGCGACGTGACGCGTGCGGGTGTGACGGTGTTGTTGATGTCGCCGCGGCTTGTTGGGTTACGCTTGCGGGCTTCACCGGAAACGGTCAGGAAACCGTCCTGACCGAGTGGCAGACCGATCCAGCCGCTCAGATTGTAGGTTTCGCCGTCCTTCACGTCACGTGAGGAATTGGCAGGCTCGACCTTGGTGATGTACTGGCCAACCGTTGCGGAAATACCGCCGCCTTCACGGGCTTCACGCAGGCGCAGGTTCAGGACGCCGGCAATGGCATCAGAACCATATTGTGCTGACGCGCCGTCGCGCAGGACTTCGATCGTATTAAGACCAGCGGTCGGAATGGCGTTCAGGTCAACTGCGACTGAACCGCGACCGGCTGAGCCGCCGACATTAACCAGAGCCGAGGTATGGCGACGCTTGCCGTTCACCAGAACCAGCGTCTGATCCGGCGACAGGCCACGCAGTGAGGCGGGACGGATGCTGTCCGTGCCATCAACCGCGGAAATACGCGGGAAGGTCAGGGCCGGAGCGATACGTGACAGGGCCTGAGCCAGTTCGGTTGATCCTTGCGCATCCAGAGCGTCTTTGCGGACGACATCGACCGGAGCGAGCGTATCAAGCTTTGAGCGCTGTACCCCACGGGCGCCGGTGACGACGATTTCGGTGACTTCCGTATCGGCGGAGGTTTGTGCAGAGGCGGGCACGGCCAGAGCCAGCGAAAGGCTCAAAGCGGTCGTAAGGCTTAAGGCCTTAAGGGTAAAATTAGTCGTTTTCATAAAGCACCTGTCAAAGGGGAGGATAGGTTGACCGTAATTTTGTGCTTTTTTGGCCAAATTTAAAGTGTCACAAACAGGAGTTGTTATG
>JBCEBX010000305.1:0-2926 GCA_039206455.1 Asticcacaulis sp. | reverse complement strand
GCCATAAACAACGCATGATCACGGCTTTCGATCTGACAAGGACCAGCAATCAGCACAAACGGCTCATCACCCCCAATGGCAATATCACCGATGTTAAACACCTTGGTTTTGACGTGGAGAGAATTCATCAGATCACACTTTCGATACGGGCGACATCGACCGGATTATTCAGTTCCCAGAACACATGGCCGCGGCCATCGACTTCGACGCAACGAATGGGGGCACCATTCTCAAGAAAACGCAGTTGCTCAAGACCCTCAAAGCTCTCAAGCGGCCCCGGTTCCCATCCCATATAGGCATCCAGCGCCGCTTTGCGATAGGCATAGACCCCGACATGGTGAAAAACGGGAATGGCCTCACCATCCTCAAAGGTCTTACCCGTGTAGGGAATGACCTCTTTTGAGAAATATAACCCGTTGCGGTTCTTGTCGAACACCGCCGTGGTGCCGCCAACGCGACCGGCCTGACGGTCTTCAACAAAAAGCGCATGGGTCTGGGCATCACAGCGCAACACCGGTGTCGCCATACCGACGGACGGGTCGGCTTTCATCTCATTGATCAAAGCCTCAACGAACCAAACCGGCGTCAGGGGCGCATCGCCCTGAAGATTGACATAGATATCCGCCGGCTCAAGCTTTGTGATCGCCTCGGCGACCCGCTCCGTGCCATTGCGACACGTCTCGGACGTCATGACCACCTTGGCCCCAAAGGCTTCGGCAGCGTCTTTGATGCGGTCATCGTCGGTGGCGACACAAACCTCATCGACACCAGCCACACCTTTGGCGGCTTCCCATGAACGTTGAATAAGCGATTTCGCCACGCCGGTCTTATCTTTCAGCATAACCAGCGGCTTACCAGGATACCGGCTTGAGGCGTAACGGGCGGGAATAATGATGATGGTGCGCATAGTATTCCCTTTATACCAGACCAGCCCGCAGACAATCATGAATATGCAACAGGCCTACCGGCTTTTTGTCGGCATCAACCACAAACACGGTGGTGATCTTCTTGTCGTTCATCAGGCCCAGCGCCTCGACGGCCAGCAATTCAGGGGCAACGGTGCGCGGATGGCGTGACGCCACCTCACCGGCGGTCTTTTCCAAAAGCCCCTCCAGATTACGCCGCAGGTCACCGTCGGTAATCACTCCTATAAGCTCGCCGTCTGCATTCACCAGACCGGCCACACCAAACGCCTTTGAGGTGATGGTGAGGATAACCTCACTCATCGGCGCGCCCTCACTGACCAGAGGCAGTTCGCCTTCGCCATGCATCAGGGCGGCGACTTTCAGAAGCTGCGCCCCCAGCTTGCCACCGGGGTGGAAAACGCGGAACTGCTCCTTGCTGAAATCACGGCGCTCCATGACGGCCACGGCCAGCGCATCCCCCAGCGCCAGTGTCGCCGTCGTCGAGGTTGTCGGGGCCATGCCGATGGCGCAGGCTTCCGGCGCATCGGGCAGCACAAGGGCGACATCAGCGGTTTTCAGCAGCGTACTTTGCGGGCGACCGGCGACGCCGATCAGCGGAATGGAAAAACGACGCGTATGCGCCACTATGTCCGACAGCTCTGCCGTCTCGCCGGAATTGGAAAGAACCAGACAGGTATCGTCCGGCGTAATCATCCCTAAATCGCCATGACTGGCCTCTGCCGGATGGACAAAATAGGCGGGTGTCCCCGTTGAGGCCAGAGTTGCGGCAATTTTGCGCGCAATATGGCCGGATTTACCCATTCCGGACAATATAACCCGCCCACGGGTCTGATAGATCAGATCGACCGCCGCGACGAACTTATCCCCCAGCGTATCGGCCATGAGCCGGAGCGCATCCGCTTCGATCCGCAGCACCTCGGCACCGGTTTTGAGAATGCGGGCCTTTGTATCGGCATCAGGGGCTTGCGAAGTCATAGGGCTTCTCTCTTAATCAGCAAACAGGCCTGTTATATAGTCTGCACCGCCGCTCTCTGAAAGGACAAACATGACCCCGCGCATCTCGATTCTGTACTGCACCCAATGCAACTGGCTGTTACGTTCAGGCTGGATGGCGCAGGAACTCCTGTCCACCTTCGGTCAGGACTTGGGCGAAGTGGCCCTCATCCCGTCAACCGGCGGACGGTTCGAAATCCACGTCAATGACCAGCTGATCTGGGAACGCCAAAGGGATGGCGGCTTTCCCGATGTGAAAACCCTCAAACAGCGGGTGCGCGACCTGATCGAACCGGAACGCGACCTCGGCCACATCGACCGCAATTAATCCTTCCCCGTTTACTGGGCCAGACTGTGAACATCCTTCCCCGTTTACGGGGAAGGTGGCTGCGAGCGGAGCGATGCAGACGGAAGGGGGAAACCGCGTTTCAGCAGGCACGGATAGAGTATGTAATATCTACCGCTTCCCCCTTCCGTCTTTTTAAATGTCGTTAAATATCCACCTTCCCCGTAAACGGGGAAGGATGAAGCATCTCTTCCCCCATAAAAAAACGCCGGCTCCAAAAAGGAACCGGCGCAAAGATATTGGCAAAAATACGCTTACTTAAGCTGTACGACCGTTACCGACTTCGGGGCCAGCTTCAGCACCAGACCGCTATTACCGCCTCTGGCCCCATAAGGCTTAGGCGCCACAACCGAACCGTTTTCAAATGTGTTGTGTGCATCAATCTTATCAGCCGTCAGAACACGACCGGTGGCTGATTTGGCAGTAAAGCCCAGCGCCTTGGTGTTCACTTCCAGCGGACGGTTCGGATCAAGATTGACCAGAGCCAGCCAGATGGTGCCATCGGCCCCCTTGGCTGCCGAAATATCGAGCGCAGGCAGCGTGATGTCGCCATGGGTATATTTCGGAGCCTCATAGCTTACCGGAATATGGGTCGCGCCACGGAAAGGCTTATAGAGATCAAACGCATGATAGGTCGGCGTCAGGATCATCTTTTCGTTGT
>JBCEBX010000304.1:0-2934 GCA_039206455.1 Asticcacaulis sp. | reverse complement strand
CGCGCCACCAGCGCGTCGCCGATCATCTGTAAGACCTGCACCAGTACAATAATCAAAACCACCGTCACCAGCATGACATCCGTCTGGAAACGCTGATAACCATAGCGCACCGCCAGATCGCCCAGTCCCCCGGCCCCGACCACACCGGCCATAGCCGTATAGGAGACCAGCGCAATCGCTGTCACGGTCGCCGCCGCAATCAGCGATGGCAGGGCTTCGGGCAGCATGGCGCGCACAATGATCTGACGACGCGTGGCCCCCAAAGCTTGCGTCGCCTCAATCACCGAACGATCAACCTCACGCAGGGCGCTTTCTACCAGACGGGCGAAGAACGGCGCAGCCCCCAACACCAGCGGCGGGATCGCACCACGCACCCCCAGCGACGTGCCCACCATGGCAATGGTCATCGGAATAAGCAGGATAAACAGAATGACAAATGGGATCGAGCGCATCACATTGACGACAAAACTCAGAATCCCATAAACCACCGCATTGGGCGACAAACCCGATCTGCCGGTAACCGACAGCCACACCCCGACCGGCAGGCCGATCAGTATGCTGAGGCTCAAAGACCCCGCCACCATGCCCAGAGTCTCCCATGAGGCGCGCATGATCTCAGAGGTGTCTATATTCGTGAAAAAGCCCGTCAGTACGGTCATGACACCCCCCGCACCTGAACGCCCGAGGCCCTGAGGCGCTCAATGGCTACGGGTCTGTCAGGCCCCTCGATTTTTACCCAGACATCGCCAAACGGGCCGCTTTTCAGCGCCGAAACCTGACCAGATTGCAAACGCACCCGCGCCGCAATGTCCATCATCGCATCCCCCAGCGGATCATCGCCACTCCAAGTCAGACGCACCAGTCCGTCCTTGTCAGCTGGCGGCGGATTAAGCGCATCGGCAAGGGCTTGTGCTGCCGCACTCCGGGGCGACAGAAGCACCTGCGCCACCTCACCCGTCTCGATCACATGGCCCTTTTCCAGCACCGCCACCCGATCACAGACCTGACGCACCACCTCCATTTCGTGCGTCACCACCACCACCGTCAGGCCCAGATCGCGATTAAGCTCAAGGATCAGATCAAGAATGCCTTGGGTCGATTGCGGATCAAGCGCGCTGGTGGCTTCATCACATAACAAAATGTCCGGCCGGTTGATCAGGGCGCGGGCAATGGCCACGCGTTGTTTCTGACCGCCGGAAAGCTGCGCCGGATATTTGTCAGCATGATCGCTAAGGCCTACACGCGCCAGCCATTCATCCGCCAATGTCCGCCGCGATTGTGCCGTCCCCTGCCCCGCTAATTCCAGCGCAAAGGTTACGTTCTGACGTGCCGTTTTCGACGACAACAGGCCAAACTGCTGAAAAATCATCCCCAGACGATGCCTCAGGGCTGACAATTGCGGCCGCCCGAGTGTCGCCAGATCGATACCATCCACCGCGACCACACCCTCACTTGGGGCTTCAAGGCGGTTGATCAGTCGGATCAGGGTTGATTTACCTGACCCTGATGGGCCGATAATGCCAAAGATTTCACCGCGTTCTATCCCAAGGCTGACTCCGTCAAGCGCGGTCTGTGCGCCGCCTTTGACAGTGAAATGCTTGCGGACGTTTTTAAGCTCTATGAGAGGCAAGGTGACGGTCTTTTGAGACAAACAAAATTAAAACAGCGCCTGCAGGATAAAAGGGCCGCTACCGGACGTAAAGTCTTTTTCCGATCTGGTTCCGATCTGGCCGCTTCGCACCTGTTGCGGTCCAATAGCGGCGCGACCTTTGGACACATAATCATGCAGGCTCAGGAGGTGTAAAAGAGTGCACTTCTGTTGGAAAGGCCGCACCTCATGGGCGAGATTACCCCCCTGCCAAACCGTCATGCTGCGCAACGCTCATGGCAAGAGCATGACGCGCTGAAATATCTGGGTCAGGAAGCCCCGCGTTACACCAGCTATCCCTCCGCCCATCACTTTACGGCACTGACGGCTGATCTTTATGGGCAATGGCTCGGCAATCTGACGCCTGAGAAAAGCATCGGCCTTTATGTCCATGTGCCGTTCTGTGAGCAGATGTGCTATTTCTGCGGCTGCAACACTCAGATTACGCGCCGCTATGCCCCGCTTCAGCCCTATGTTGACCATCTGATTGCCGAAGTCGAACTTGTCGGTGCCAAACTTAACCACCGGCCAAAAGTTCATAGCCTGCATTTCGGCGGCGGTTCACCGGGGATACTTGAGCCCGTCGATATGGGACGTCTGTTCGAAGCCCTGCATCGCTATTTCGATCTGACCGCTGACGCTGAGATCTCCATCGAACTTGATCCACGCCGCGTCACCGCCGCGAAAGCCTCAGCCTATGCGGCCCTTGGGTTCAACCGCATCAGTCTGGGGGTGCAGGACACCCAGATTGAGGTGCAGCGCGCGATCAACCGCGTCCAGCCGATTGAGCTTATCCGGGCTTCGGTTGACCTGTTGCGCAGCTATGGCCTTGAGGCTCTGGGGATCGACCTGATCTACGGCCTGCCGCTGCAAACCGCCCACAGCATCGAAAAAACCCTGAGAGAAGTCCAAAGCCTGAGGGCGTCGCGAGTCAGTGTCTTTTCCTACGCCCATGTGCCTTGGTTCAAGAAGCACCAGAGCCTGATTGACGAAGCCACCCTGCCTTCGATTGATGATAAGGCCGGCTTCGCACGG
This sequence comes from Asticcacaulis sp., assembly GCA_039206455.1. Classification (GTDB taxonomy): domain Bacteria; phylum Pseudomonadota; class Alphaproteobacteria; order Caulobacterales; family Caulobacteraceae; genus Asticcacaulis. The sequence goes on along the minus strand of JBCEBX010000304.1, from coordinate 251 downwards.
CTCATTACAGAGACCCTTATCGCTCAGGGCTATGATGCCATAGGTATTGATCATTTTGCCAAACCCGACGACGGCCTAAGCCGCGCGCTCAAAGGCGGCACCTTGCGGCGCAATTTCATGGGCTATACCGACATGCCCAATGACCGGCTGATCGCGCTGGGGGCGTCCTCGATCAGCGAACTGGATGAGGGCATCGTCCAGAACATCCCTCAGGCCACGACCTATCAGAACACCCTGGCCAAGGGTCAGCT
>JBCEBX010000303.1:0-2938 GCA_039206455.1 Asticcacaulis sp. | reverse complement strand
CTGCGCCTGCTGGACGTGAACATCCAAGAAGCCAAAGACGCCCTCAAAGGCGGCGCACAGGCCTTAAATGGTTGTGCGGGCCTTGCTGAAAACAGCGTGGCCGATATAGTCAGTCTTGACGCCCGTTCCGCGTCGCTGACGGCCCGTCAGGGGGATGATATTTTGGACAGCCATATCTTTGCCAGCGCCCGTAACGGGATTGATTGCGTCTGGCGACACGGCCACAAGCAGGTCAGCGGCGGCAAACATATCCATCATGAGCGCCTTGTCTCAACCTATCGTACCCTGATGCAAAGGCTTAATGCATGAACGTGCCCGTCTCCAGCCTGCCCCTGCACCAGCAGATCCATCAGGACATAGAACAACAGATCCGCTCAGGTATTCTCTCCCCCGGCGACAAGATACCGTTCGAACACGAACTGATGCAAACCTATGGCTGCTCACGCATGACGGTCAACAAGGCCTTAAGCCGCCTGACGGCCTCCGGCCTGATTGAGCGCCGCAAACGCGCCGGCAGCTTCGTCCGCCTGCCAAAACTCGATTCCACCGTCCTCGACATTCCTGACATCGAGGCCGAGATACTGGCGCGCGGCGAAACCTACGGCTTTGAACTGCTGCACCGTTCGGTGCATCGCGCCGACACACCCGACGAATGTGAACTGGCGGGCATAGGCGGGCAGGTCCTGTTTCTGCGCGGCCTGCATCTGGCTTCGGGCAGACCTCTGGTGGTCGAAGAGCGCCTGATCAATCTTGAGACCGTTCCCGCCGCCCTGACTGTCGACTTCACCGATCAATCCCCCGGCCACTGGCTGCTTGAGGTCGTGCCCTGGACGCAGGTCGAAAGCCAGATCAGCGCCATAAACGCCTCCGATGATGTGGCCGCCTGGCTGCAAGGCGACAAGGGCATGGCCTGCCTTGAGGTCGAACGACGCACCTGGCGCGGCTATGAGCGGATCACCACCGTGACGCAGGTATATGATGGCGCCCGCTACAGCTTCACCGCCCGCTTTGATCATGATTAAGGGCCGGAAAATCGCCCTCTCTCGACAACTTTCCGGCCCAAATGATCCCCGAATAATTATTGGGCGTCAGGTAATTCCCCATTGAGCGCCGTCATGGCCTTTTCCCGCGCCCAATAGCGGATTTCCGGCAGTTTTTCGAAATAGTCTTTTAAGGCACCCGGACTATCCAGTTCGATGAAGCCGCTATCAAGATCATCAATAATCCCTGCTTTTTCAAGCAGTGGCACGGCCTCAGGGCTGTAAACAACGAATTTAAAGTGCGCGAACGCATCGGATACAAAATCACGTGCCGGTGATAAGTTTGAAAGCTTGTCCGCACCGGGGCCATTGGTCAGAATCACCGGAAAATCGAACAATACCGACGGCCCGCCATCGACCTTATGCTGCACAGGAATCTTCGTGCCATCGCTCAGTTCAACCTGTCCCGGTGTCGAAGCCACAACCTCAACGGTCGCCCCTGCTGTCGTTGCCGTGTCGACAATGGCGTTATAAAGCACGGCATCGGCCCCATCACTTATCAGGATGCCGAACTTGCGCCCTTTAAGCAGCCCCGGATTTTTCTTGAGAATACTCAGCGCATCCGAAGGGGGTAAGTCCATGCGCGGGGCCTGTTTCGGCGTCGCGGCTTTCGGCAACTTCTCCAGCCCCAACCCTTGCGCCACCACACGCGCCAGCTTGTCGTCAATATTCAAAAGATGCGACACCATACGTGCACGGATATCCTCGCGCTCACACTTGCTCAGTTCGAAAACAAGCGCGTTCTGGATATGGATTTGCTCAACCTCGGTCTGGCTGATGTAGAACTGCCGCGCCTGACTGTAATGATCCGCAAATGATTCCGGCCGGATACGCATCTTCGGGCCCTCTGCCGCTTCGGGATAGCTGCGGAACCCTTCCGGTGTTTCGCGTGGACCGCCATCGGCCCCCAGCTCCGGCGTCCAGGAATTAGGTTCGTAATTGACGCGGCCCTTGGGGTTATTAAAGGCCATATGGCCGTCCTGCTGGAAATGGGCGAAGGGACAGCGCGGCGCATTAATCGGCAATTGTGTGAAATTTGTACTGCCCAGACGCTTAAGCTGGGTATCCAGATAAGAAAAGTTACGCCCCTGAAGCAGGGGGTCATTAGTGAAATCAAGACCGGGCACGATGTTCTGCGTACAGAAGGCCACCTGCTCGGTTTCGGCAAAGAAATTATCCGGCATCCGGTTAAGCACCATCCGCCCGACCATGCGCAAAGGCACCAGTTCTTCGGGGATAAGCTTGGTGGAATCAAGCACGTCGAAATCGAACTGTTCGGCAAAGTCCTCGTCAAACAGCTGCAATCCTAATTCCCACTCAGGGAAATCACCGGCCTGAATGGCATTCCAAAGATCACGACGATGGAAATCGGGGTCAGCACCATTGATCTTGACCGCCTCATTCCACACCACCGATTGCGAACCCAGCTTGGGTCGCCAGTGGAACTTGACGAAGGTGGATTTACCCTTGGCATTGATCATGCGGAAGGTATGGACACCAAAGCCCTCCATCATGCGATAGCTGCGCGGAATGGCCCTATCAGACATGGCCCACATAACCATATGCATGGACTCCGGCATCAGGGTGATAAAGTCCCAGAAATTATCATGGGCGGCTGTCGCCTGAGGAAAGCCACGGTCAGGCTCCTGTTTGACCGAATGCACCAGATCGGGAAACTTGATCGGGTCCTGAATGAAGAAGACCGGAATATTATTACCCACAAGGTCCCAGTTCCCTTTCTGGGTATAGAACTTCACGGCAAAGCCACGTACATCCCGCGCCAGATCAAAAGACCCCTTATTGCCGACAACGGTAGAAAAACGCACAAAAACGGGCGTTTGTTCACCGGCGCGCTGAAACAAATCGGCAGAGGTCACATCCGCCAGACTGTCATAGGT
>JBCEBX010000302.1:10618-11745 GCA_039206455.1 Asticcacaulis sp. | reverse complement strand
CACGCGCGGATTGTCTTCGGTGGATAGCGCGGCCAGCGTGGCCTGGACTCCCGCATTATCAAACCCGAAATAGTAATCCTTGCGGCCATAGATGTCGTAATCCAGCGCCTCGGCATGGCTTATGACCGTCAGGTCAAAATCATGCCGCATAAACACCTGATCGAGCCAACCGGCCCATTCGGCGTTACGGATATTTGCCTTTATCCCGACCTGAGCCAGCTGCGCCGCGATAATTTCACCAGAGCGGCGCGCATAAACAGGCGGCGGCAGAGTAAGCGTCACTTCAAACCCGTTGGCGTAACCTGCCTCAGCCAGCAGGCGCCTCGCCTGCGCGGGATCATAGGGATAAAGCGACGCCATATCCTCAAAGGCAGCATTTTGTGGCGGGAAATGGCTGGAGATCAGCTGCCCATAGCCATACATGGCCCCGTTTCTGACCGCGTTCCTGTCAATGGCATGAGCCAGTGCGCGGCGCACCCGCACATCCTTAAACGGTGCGTTCCGGTTATTAATGGCCAGTATCACCTCGGCCTCGGACGGCCCAACCGTAACGTTGAAGCGTTTGTCTTTTTGCAAGGACACCAGGGATTCCGGCGACGGAAATTCAGGAAACACCTGCACGTCACCGGCCCGAACCGCCGAAAGGGCTGCCGTCGGATCTGACAAAAAGCGGAAGGTCACGCCCTCCACCTTCGCAGCGCCGCCCCAGTACCGGTCAAAGCGTTTAAGACTGACCGAATCCCCGCGCCGCCAGTTTACAAATGCAAACGGCCCCGTCCCCACGGGATGTTCCGCCAGTTTGTCGGCCCCTTTGAGGCTCAAAATCGCCGCATCCCCCTTGGACAGATGATAGAGCAGACCGGCATCGCGTTTTTTCAGGATAATCCTTACCTGATCGGGGGCTATCGCCTGCACATCCTTTATAACGCTCAGGTTCGTGCGTTCGGCATTGGTCGAGGTGTCGCTGATGGCCCGAAGCAAACTGAAGCGTACATTTTCCGCCGTCAGCGCAGAGCCGTCATGAAACCACACATCCGGCCTCAGGCGAAAATCAATGCTCAGTCCATCCGCCGCCACCTGCCAGCTGAGGGCCAGAACCGGCTTAAGTTGTCCGGCGCGATCAAGCG
>JBCEBX010000302.1:3797-10608 GCA_039206455.1 Asticcacaulis sp. | reverse complement strand
CAAAAATACTCCCTGAAACCACCTCGTCAATCGGGGCGGCCGCGCCAGAGGTCGGATCAAGATTAGGCGGCTCAAGCTGCGTGCCCACCGTCAGGGTCTGCGCCATTACGGGCACAGACAGGCACAGCAGCAAACTGATCAAAGCAAACAGACGGTTCATGCCGCCTCTATCCGTTGCCGTGCCGCCTGAGCCTGAGCGGGCAAATTCAGGTGCTCATAAATATCCGCCAACAGACGGTTAAGCGGCACCCCGTCAGGGTCATCGGCGCGACGCCCCTCAAGAATTTGCTGCGCCGCCAGCCATTGCCCGTCATCGATCAGGGCCTTAAGATAGAACTGTTCAAACAGGTCACGCTGCGCATGACTGCCACCGATCAGGCTGAGATAAGGCAGGCCGCGCCGGTAATGATCTGCCGCTGCGGACGGCTTTCCTTTCGCATCAGCCGCAATGGCCTGCGCCAGAGGAAAGGCACAGTCCGCCCATGCGCGTTGCGCGGGGCCAGCAGCCGTTTCCGCCTTTTGTGAAATCGCCTGAAGCAAGTGTTCGGCCTCCGGTCGGCTGGCGCGATAAAGCCCGTAGAGATATTGCAGGCTCAAAAAGGGCTCGACCACATCATCGGCTCGCCCCACCAGATAGTCTGACAGTTCAGACCAACGATCTCCCACCTCAATACCCGCCAGTTCGAGACGCGCCAGAAGCGCCACCGCCCCGACCTGATCCTGGGAATAGGTCTTATCCTGCCCCCAGACGTGCGTGTCATAGATAGACAATGCCGCTTCTGCCTTGCCCTTCGACAGCTTGAAAAGAGCCAGATGCCACCACAAATGCGTGTACATAAACGAGTTCAGGCCTTGCCACTGGGCTGTCCGCTGATCAAGGAAGGCTTCCCCCTCATCAATGCGACCGCGCGTAAGAAACACGTGCGCCAGTGCATGTTGCGCCCACGGTTCGCGCGGTAAAATTTCAAGCGCCCGTCGCGCGGCCGTTTCGGCTTCAGCCAGCAGATGCGATTGTTCATAACCGAAAGCGACCAGGCCATGCACATAGGCGACCTCAGGGGCCGCCGCCTGAGCCATCAGGCCGATACGCAATATCTCCGTGAACCGGCCGAGATTGAAATCAATATACTGGCGTAACTTGATTGCCGTCAGGTCACGCGGAAAAGCGGCGATTAGCGCATCCGAACGCGCCAGCGCCTGATCGATATCGCCGCTCACCCACGCTTCGGCAAAGGCAAAGAAAGCGACCTCGCGCGGCAAGGCTGACGTAAGCCTCAATCGCGCCCGATCAATGAAGGGCCGCGCGGTCTCCGGCCCATCGGGCGTTTCTGACAACAGGTGCAGCACCGCCACATAGGACAGGGTAAGGGCGCTGGCGTCAGACGCGTCAACAACCTTGAGCACATCCAGCAGGCTCAGTTCATAGGCCAGCAAACCATGCCCGAACCCGCGCAATGCGGCGATTTCCGCTACATCCGTAGTCGAAATCGCATTACCGAAAGAATCTGTCGCCATACGCCTTACTCCCGCCACCCGCTTAGTCAGGCTGTTTTAGCCGGTTTTGCCGCAGGTTCAGCGTCCTTTTTCGTAAGACCGCTTAAAAAGGCTGCGACATCCTTTGCGCTGGCTTCAGGGATTTCCACCTGCGGCAGGTGCCCCACCTTAGGATAAATAATCAACTTCGAGCCGGCGATGTGTTCGGCAAACTTTTCACCGGCATCTTTGGTAATAAGCGGATCCACCTCGCCCCACAGGATCAGGGTAGGTGCCTTAATCGTCGAAATCACCTCCGGCGTCGCCGTGGCATTAGCCCCGATATTGGCATTCAAGAGAATATCGCGATGGAAAGGGGCGCGCTGAAGCTCGGCCCAGCGATCGATAAACGCATCGGTAATGACTTCGGGATCACCCACCTGCCCTTTCAGCCCCTGACGGATCAGCGGCTTGTTGTCGATTTTTTTCAGGAACTCACGACCCCACGGATGCGACAGGACACGAAACGCCAGTGATGGACTTTCGGTCAGAGGTTTGGAAGGCGGCCAACCGGCGGCATCCACCAGCACTAGCGCCTCAACCCGTTCAGGATGGCGCACCGCTGTGCGCCAGGATACCCCGCCGCCCAGCGAATTACCGGCGATAGCAAAGCGCTCGGCACCGGCTTTTGTAGCGACCTCAGCCACCAGATCGGCCAGCACGTCCGGATTAAGGGCGTAATCCACCGGCGCACGGCTCAGACCATGTCCGGGCAGATCGACAGAAATCACCCGATAGGTCTGACTGAGCGCTTGCGTCCAGCCTTCCCATGTAAAATGGCTGTCACCATAGCCATGCACCAGCACCAGCACAGGCCCATCCTTCGAGCCGTCTTCGCGGTAATGGATGCGTACATCATTGGCCAGATCGACATAGCGCGATTTATCCGTGGCCCATGTCTGCTCCAGTTTTTCAAACGGAATGGTCGGGCCGCGCAGGGCCAGATAAGCGCCCCCCAGACCCAGCAGAAGCACCGCACCGATAGTTCCGGCGATTTTCACGCCGGTATGTTTGCCCTTAGCCATAATAAACACCCGCACCTTAATAGTTATATTGAATCCGCACGCCCCAGCTTGCCGGACGACCGGCCCAGCCGACCCTGGCATTGGGCAAGAAGTAGTTGCGCGTGACATCATATTCGGTGTCGAAAATATTACGGCCATAGAGGGCAAAACCGAATTTGCTGTCCTGAGGCCGGAAGCTTAAGTCCGCATTGGCCAGCCAGTAACTGTCAATGTCGAAATCGTTGCCGAGCCACGAGGTCAGCTTGTCACGATAGCTATAGTCCACACCGGCGCGCCAGTCGAAACCGGCAGCATTCCACACATAGCTGACCGCGCCATTATAGCTGAGTTCCGGGAAGCCCAGGCTCTGACCCTTACGGTCGATGTAATCCGCCGTATAACCTATGGTCGGATTGCCCTGAACGCTGGTGGCATCAAGGTCAAAGAACTCGCGGTATTCGCCCTTTTTATAGGCCAGTGTCTGAGTGATGCTCAAACCCGGCACCGGCGTCCAGACGCCTTCCAGTTCCGCACCGGTTATCTTTGATTTCGGGGCATTGGCGATCCGCCCGATCGCGCCATAGGTCTGGTGCAATATGGTCGTCAGCACCTGCTGGTTCTGATAATCGTAATAGAATACCGAACCATTGGCGTAAAACGTCGGATGAAGCTGCGCCTTGAAGCCTGCCTCATAGGCTACCAGAATTTCTGGCTCGAAGGCATCAATCTGCGCTTCGGACGGTGAGTTATAGACGGTGAAGCCACCCGACTTCACGCCGCGGCTGACATGAGCATAAAGCAGGGTACGCGCTGCCGGACGGAACTCAAGACCTAACTTGCCCGACGCCTCGTCAAAGCTGGTTGAGCGACTGCCATTGGTAAAGGTCGGTGCGCCACCGATGGCGGTGGCAAAGTTTTTCAGGTCGCGGTCTTCGTGTTCATAACGCAAACCCACAATCAGAGTCAGCTTGGGGGCCAGATCATATTCAACCTGACCAAAGGCCGCGAGGGATTCTACCTCCTGCTTATAGCTGGTATCGGTGATGAAGCCGAGGCTGCCGGAGAAATCGGTCAGGAACACTTCGTTCAGACCCTGACGTCCATAATAGAGGCCACCCAGCCACTTCAGGCCCTCGCTTTTGGTCGAAGCCAGACGCACTTCCTGCGAAAAGACATCGACGCCGCTTTGCCAGTAGGTATCCGATTCCTGATAGGACGAGGCATCCCAGTCGTTCAGTTCCTTGCGCTCCAGACGGTCATAGGCCGTAATCGAGGTCAGTTTCACCCCGTCAAACGCCCAGTTCAGCGTCGCGCTCAGGCCCGCGCTTTCGTTACGGCGTGAGGGTTTGGTGTCCACACCGACACCGACCAGATTGGCAAAATTTTGCGACAGGCCCCAACCGGTATATTTTGGATCGCGATCCGCAGGGATCGTCGGCCCCGCCCCAAACGCCGTGGCAAAATCAGTCAGCAGATAACCGCCGCTGCCATCCGAATGGTCACGCCCGTAATGCAGATTAAGCAGACCGTCAAAGCGATCAGACGGCGTCCACAAAAGCTGGCCGCGCACCCCGTAACGACGGGCATTGCCCAGTTCTTCGCCGGTCACGCGGTTCTCCTGCCAGGCGCCGCCCTGTTCCGTCACGGCCGAAACACGTCCCTTTAGGGTGTCGGTCAGCGGGCCAGAGACATAACCTTCGGCGCGGAAACGCTCATGGCTGCCATATTCGGCGATAAAGCCCGCCTCTTCCGTTTCGGTTGGACGCCGCGTCAGAAAGTTGATCGCGCCACCTGTGGTGTTGCGACCGTAAAGCGTCCCCTGCGGCCCGCGCAGCACTTCGACGCGATCTATATCAAACAATACGCCCTGCGTCGCCGCAGGTACGGGAAAGGCGACCTCATCGACGTAAATACCTACAGTTGGAGTGTTGTTTGTTGCATAGTCCTCAAAGCCCACCCCGCGCAGGCGGAATTGCGGCTGACCGCCACCAAAGGCGGGCGTAATCTCAAGCGCAGGCGTATGATGCTGAAGGTCTGTGACATTGCCGATGCCGCGCGTCACCAGATCGCGCCCGCTCAGAACATTAATCGCCAGTCCGGTATCCTTGACCGACTGGGCACGCCTTTGGGCCGTAACGATAATCTCTTCGGTCACCGCCTCAGTATCCGCCAGAACCACCGAAGGCGCAAAGACAACAGACAGGGCCAGAATCGCACCCGTCGCCGAACCGGAAAAAAGACCAGACCTCATATTAATCCCCATGAACGCCTCCTGACCGCTAAAACAGCGAACAGTGCGGTAAACATACAAAAACAGGACAGGCCCTATGGCCTGCCCTGTTTAATTCCTATTTTATCACTTTTAATTAAACAAGACAGAAAAAATAAAGTCTCTGTTTAGGCCAGCGTCCTGAAACTCAGGACGCTGGCGCTTATGGCCATACAAAAGGCTTAGCGTTTATAGGTCACGCCAAAGAAATAACGCTGACCCGGCCACGCCAGTTCGTTCAGGCGGATGCTGCCTGAAGTCGAGCGCTCTGCGGTATTGGTCAGATTCTTACCCTCAACAAAGAAGGATAGACCCTCATTAACGCGCCAGGTCGCCTTGGCATCCAGATATTCCGATCCGTCACGGAAGACCGGATTGCCCGACCGCTCCGCTGCCGTCACCAGATATTCCGAACGCCCGTTATAGGCCAGACGCGCATTCAGCGGCCCTTTGTCGTACCACAGGGTCACATTATAGCTGTGTTCCGACAAACCGGGGAACGGCAGCTCGGCCCCGTCCAGTTCACTGTAAAGCCCGACCTCATCGGCCTGCGACCAGGTATAGTTGGTATCAATGCCAAAGCCGCTCCAGATACCCGGCAGGAAGGTAAACGCCGTCTTGGCGGCCACTTCGACGCCCTTCAGCTTCGCACCCTGTCCGTTATAGGGCATGGTGACATCCACCAGATTGCCGTCACTGAAATAATCGACGCCCGTGAACAGCTTACGGCCCACAACATAGGACGTCACATCCTTATAGAACAGGCCAATACTGACCTGCGTGTCGCGGTTCGGATACCACTCCCCGCTCAGATCGTATTGCGTGGCCCGATAGGGGTCGAGATTGGGGTTGCCTGCCGAGCAGGTGTCGGTGAAATCGTCATCAAGAATAACACCGCCCGTGGCATCAAACACGCAGTTGGCGGCAGGCACCAGATCCGTCATCTTCGGACGGGCCAGCACCTTGGCTACACCAAAGCGCACGGTCAGTTCATTCGGAATGATCCATGTGCTTAGGTTGAAGCTGGGCAGAACATCCGTATAGGATTCGTTGATACTGACGATTGTGTTGGAAATCTCATAGGTCGTCGTTGCATCAGGATTGGCTTGTGTCGGCGTCGAGCGCCGCTCACGACGCTTGAGAAGCCCCGCCGCTGCCACTTCGGTCTTGACCACACGCACCCCGAAATTGCCAGTAAAATCAAGGCCCGCCCAGTTGTGCCCGAAATTCAGCTTGGCATAGCCAGCGGTGATTTTTTCCTCAATGTCGTGTGCGGGAATCTGATCATAGATATTACCATCTGATCCAGGCGCACGACGCAGATTATTGCGGTTAAAGTTCGACGTATCGACATAACCAAGTATCGCGGCTGTGTCCGGCACCAGCCAGCCCGAAGGCAGGCCTGACACGTCGCTATAGCCATCGAAATAGGGGCTGGGGAGCGTCGTGGAGGCTTCACGCAGCACATTACGGAAGTCGTTTTCCAGCCATGTGTAATTGATGCTGTTGATCGAAGCGCCTGTCTGGTTCACCGCCGTATAGGCCTGACCAATCGCAATGCTATGCCCCAGACGCACATTAGTCGTTACAATGTCATCCGCCGTCCCCGCCACAAGATCAGCACCGGTCGAAACCACAGACCCGCTGTCACGATAGCGCAATGAACCGCTCTTGCGATACTGGAGGCCCGCCTCGAAACGGGTAAAGCCCGCCCAGTTCAGGTCATAGTCCACATCCAGCTTATACTGGTCTTCTTTGGTATCCGTCTCGGACGGACGATACTCGATATCAATGGCGTGGAAGCTGTTAATATCAGACGGCGAATAGCCCTCAGCAAAGGTAAAGGTCGGCACCCCATTAGACGGGTTGATGGCAACCTGAAGGCCCGGAGAATGGGTCGTCAGTGTCACACCATTGGTTTCGTCAGCGTAATTCGCTTCGCTTCGCGCGGCGACAAATTCCACCGCCAGACGTTCACCACGATAGTTGAAACCTCCTGATAGAT
>JBCEBX010000302.1:0-3787 GCA_039206455.1 Asticcacaulis sp. | reverse complement strand
CACAGGCCAACGCCGAGAACGCCCTGACCAAGGCCAACAGTGACATCCAGGCGTGAACGGACGGTGTAATTGATGACGTTGTGATTTTCATCGACCACTATGCCCGCCGGAACCGAAGCGGCATTGCCCGAAGTAATGCTACCGGTTTTCAGGCGGTTAACGGCTGTGAATGCCGTTCCGTAATTGCGGTCATTCAGGCGTTGTGAGCGCTTGTTAAGATTATAGCTGCCCCAGACATTGAGGCGGTCATTTAGCTGATATTGTACGGTCAGATCAGCCGACAGGCGCTTATCCTGACGATCCCAGACGCGATAACGCGCTGTGCGGGGGCTGTAATCCCACCATTGCTGAAGGCAGGTCGCGTTGCCGTTACACTCGGCCCATGTCTCAGCCGCAGCCCATTGCGGATCCCTGCTGACTACGGTTTTTTCCAGCGACTGATCGAAATCAGCCAGACGCACCCATTCAGTGTTCCCCGTATAGTCCTGACGGGTATTTACCTTGTCATAAGTGACGTTCAGCAGAACTCCCAGACGATCATCAAGGAATTTATCGGCCACAAGCAAGCTGGCGCGCGGCGTGTATCCATCAAGCAGGCTCAGTTTCTGATAAGACAAAGTACCCGAAACGGTCGGTTTGCGGAAATCCAGAGGTTTGCGGGTTTTTATCGACACCGTGCCACCAATTCCGCCTTCGGTCATATCCGCCGTAAAGCCCTTGAACACATCTACCGACTGAATAATTTCGGATGGCAGTTCGCGGAAATCAGCCCCGCGTTCACCGCCAGCGGTCCCGCCACCTGACGTCCCCAGAACGTTCAGACCGTTGATTTCCACACGGTTGAGATTCGGTTCGACACCGCGAATAGACACACTGACGCCTTCACCAAAATCACGGGATAGCTGCACCCCTGTGATGCGCGAAAGCGCCTCGCCGACGTTTTTATCCGGAAACTGGCCGATATCATCAGCAACGATGGAATCACTCACCGTTCCCGCGCGTTTCTTGCGATTAATGGCCGATGCCGTAGAGGCGCGGGTTCCGACCACGACAATTTCCACAGGCGCTTCTTCCGTTGCCGCCTCCTGCGCAATGGCCGCAGATGGAACGGGGTACAGTGACACCATTGCCGAGGATAAGAGAAGATATTTAGCAAGCGGAAAGGCATGCGACTTAGACATTCAGATACTCCGAAGCGCACGCAAGTGCCATCATTTCCGACGGCAAATATGGGGCGCGCTCTTTATGCAAACGGGTGGTGCGGCGTGAAGTCGTCTTCTTTTCCGCTCAATTGAGATAGGAGTTTAATTCCTAAATCGGTTGGGTTTAGCCATACGGCTTTCCCGGACGCACCACTCTGTTTGCTGATCGGATATAGCTCAGATCGCGTTTTTATTGGGATCGCTTTATTTCATAAGCGAAACCCCCTCTCTTTTAATAATTAAATCCTACCGGTCAAGAGCAGTAATGATCGATACTGACCTTAGCTGATCTAAACCGGCTTAGATCAACGGGTATATTTAAATCCGATGGTGAACTTACGTCCCACAAGATCGTACAATGCACCATTGGTGATCGGACGGCTGTCCGTTCCGCTGGGTACAAGCGGCGGATCGGCATCAAAAACGTTCTTGATCGACGCAATTAATTTTAACTGGCGGCTGTCTTCATTGATCAATGCGTACTGCACCGAAGTGTTGAGATAGAAATAGTCATCAACCGTATAGGGATCGAGCGCGCCCACAACCTTAGTAGAATCATAGTCACCACCTCCGACATAACGCCCTTCCACATGCCAGTCGAACGGCCCGCGTTTCAGGGATGAACTGGCCGTCCATGTCCAGTGCGGACTGGCCGCATCTCCGGCCCGATCCACAGGCCCCTTTGAATCAGTCGTGATCAGCTTGTCACGGTAATTGAGCAGGAGCCTCAGCGTTAAGTGGCCATCACGGATATTCAGCGGCGTACGGTAAAGCAGTTCCGTATCCACTCCGCTGGTTTCGATCTGGTTCACATTGACCGGCAGGTTATTGATATGGGAAATAAATCCGTCACTGTCGCGATAGATGTAATTACAGAACTCATCCGCACCAGCAACGCAACGATTGATAATCTCCTGCGGTGTAATGGTGGTAATCGCCTTATCAATTTCGATAGAATAATAATCAACCGAAGCCCTAAAACCCGACAGGAAAGACGGCTGGAACACCACACCAAAGGTGGTTGTATCCGCTTCCTCCGGCTGAAGGTCACGATTGCCCAATACGTACACGAACGTCGTCGGCGAGCCCCGATCCGGATTAAGTGGATCAAGCAATGGCCAGCGTTGCAGCAGGCTGGCGGCGAACAGTTCGTTCAGGTTTGGCGCACGGACATCGCGTGAACGGGTCGCCCGCAGCCGCAAATCATCCACCGGATCCCATGTCAGCCCTACCTTCCAGCTGTCAACCTGCCCGCTGGTGCTGTAATCGGTTGCCCGATAAGCCAGATTGAGATCAAGCGAACGGGCAAAGCGCTGATCACGCAACAGGGGCACACCTAACTCGGCAAAAGCCTCACGTACATGATAGGCCCCCTTCATGGCCTTCGGGTTACCCTGTGTAAATCCACCGGCCTGTGAAATCGCATCACTTTGGGACACAATTTTTTCCTCACGATATTCCGCACCGAAGGCCACGCTGACCGCACCGGCCGGCAGGTTGAACAACTCGCCGCTGGCGCTGAAGGCTGCCACATTCTGATCAATATGATTGACCTGCCACTGATCCGCCTGAATCCATGCCTTTGCCTGATCCGAAGGTGACCCTGAACCGAATATGTTCAACGGCACACATCCGTTTGACGGATTGGTGAGCGTCGAACGACAGACCAGGTCACCAGACACAGGATGATCCACCACATCTATGGCCTGAAGGAAGCGGGCCTGAATGCGGTTATTGCGCAGATAACCGTAATAGTCCGTACGGCCTGCCTGATAATAGGCATCCCACGACCAAACACCATGATTACCCCGCAGACCCACCACTGTGCGCTGGGTCTCGGTCTCAAGGTCGGTGACATAGGGATCAAAATCCGTGTGCAGACGCCCAAAGCGGAAACTGGTCTGGACATTATCAACCAGCAACTGACGAACTGCCTCCGGCAGATAAGCATTATCCGCCTGTATCGTCAGATTGGTGTCGCTCTTGTAATACAGATCCTGCACCGAACGCGCCCGTGCATAGGACAGCTCCGCAAAGCCGGTCACGGCCTCGCTAAAATCAAACTCAAGTATGGAGTACAGGTTCTGACGCTCCACCGGCACCTGAAGCGTGGCATCCAGTTGCAGGCTACGCCCGTCACCGCCAACCATATATTGCGGCCCGACATTTGTGCCATAAACAAAGTTGCGATAACCGCCACCGGCCAACAGTTCGATACCGCGCAAAGGACCGGCATTGATCAGACCATTTTCGCTGGCCACAGATGAATGGACATCCGTGGCGATGATTTCCGCCGGGCCTGAACCGCTGGTGTTGGGGATGAGATAGGCCTGCACGGCCGCCCAGTCGCGATCACGGTGATCAGGGATGCCTTTGTTCTCAGTGATTTCACCGGCCACACTAAATCTTAGGCGATTACTGAAGCCCTTGGTACCGAACGCCAGCCCCAGACGATATTCTTCGCTGTCGCCATGCTCGGACAGGCCATATTGCCCCGAGGCCTCAAAACCATCAACATGGCGGGTAATGATGTTCACAACGCCCGATACGGCATCTGAACCATAGGCCGCCGACGCCCCGCCCGC
>JBCEBX010000301.1:2170-2941 GCA_039206455.1 Asticcacaulis sp. | reverse complement strand
CCACTGGATCGGGTCAAGACGGCTGAAAAACGGCAGGTCAAGCCCTGCCGTCAGGCAGATGAAATAGCCCAATGCCACAAGGGCAAAGAGACCCGACAACAGGAAAAAGGGACGAAAACCATAGTTGAACAGGGCAAAACGGGGCATGTCGATCTTCTCGTATTTTCAGGCCTCCGCTGACGAAGGCCTGAGCATCATCACGCTTACGGGTCTTATTGTACAAGTGGCGAATCAGCGCACTCAAGCTCTATGCCGACCAGTTTTGCCCGACCGGCCAGAATCTTGATGTATTGCGACACCGCCTGAAGCCAGTTTGTGCCGGTCAGATAATCGGTAATGGTCTGGCGGGCGTCCTCAAAGCTTAAGGCTTCGCCGTCCCAGACAAATTGCTGGCGGTTGTTTTCATAATAGCGCCGCAGATGCTCTTCTTCGGCCACAGGTACGCTGATGACCTTTTCGAGAAGCGCATCAATACGGGCATCATCGGCTATGGGTTCAGCCGTCGGATCATCTTCGCGTGTCCCCAGTCCTTCGCGGACATAGGCTTGCAAAAGCAGTTCACGCACCGTCAGGGCTTCGGCGGCCATTTGCAGGGCCGAAGGCTGGTCGGGGGCCGGATGGTGCTGCATTTCACGCAGTACCTGTTCGTCGGTGATTTCCACTTCGTTGACATAGATGGGCATGGATATGGCTCCTTATGACCTGCGGGCCATGCGGCTGCGCACGATCTGATAGGGGCGGAAAACGTACTGCACCGGTGCACTCAGCATG
>JBCEBX010000301.1:0-2160 GCA_039206455.1 Asticcacaulis sp. | reverse complement strand
ATGTGCACGAGGCGGGTGAAGGGGAACAACAGGAAGATGGTCAGGCCCAGGATGATATGCACCTGAAACGGCCATTCGACACCGACGATGAAGTCAGACGCGCCCGGACGGAAGGTAAATATGCCCTGCGCCCAGTCACACAGGTTAAGCATCAGGGTCGCGTCATGGTGCCCGAGTGAGAAGGGGATGGTCAAAAGCCCCAGTGTGATCTGCACCCACAGGATCAGCAGGATCATAATGTCACTAAAAGAGCTGGTCTGGCGGATACGGGCGACCATCAGGCGACGGAAGACCAGTATGGTCAGACCGATAAAGCCTATGATACCGGCGATACCGCCCGCAGTAATAGCCACAAGCTGTTTCTGTTCGGCGGTGATGAAGGGCGCATAGACCCAGTGCGGGGTCAGAAGCCCCACCAGATGCCCGCCAAAGATAAACAGCACACCAATGTGAAACATCACATTGCCAATGCGCAGGCCCTTGTCGGCCAGCAGGAGCGAGGAGGAGGCCTTCCACGTATAGGCTTCCCGATCATAACGGATCAGGGTGCCGATGGCTAAGACGCTGAGGCAGATATAGGGGTAAACCCCGAAGAAGAATGTATAGTAATGATCCATCATGGCTGGCCTCCCTTATCCACATGCCGCGCCGGATTGCGGGGCTTTCGCGCCCAGAAAATCAACCATCGGGTCTTCCCACAGGCTGTCTATGTCCGTGAAATCGGCATCCAGTTCCTTAGAGGATGCCTCTTCCGGCTTGCCGCCGATCAGGGTGTGATTACCGGCAACCGCCCGTTGACCCGCAAGGGTGAGCAGCGCATCGAACACCGCCCCGTAAGGGCTTTGGCGATCCTTGAGGCGGCGTGAAATGGCCTCAAGGATGTGGGCGATGTCTTTCAGGCTCTCATGGGCCTCGCCCTCCTGCGTATGGGACAGATATTCAAGGAACATCGGCAGATAGTCAGGCAGTTCATTGGTCGGCGGCATCAGGCCCTTGGCCTCATAAAGCTCGATCAGGTCGATCATCGCCTGCCCGCGATCACGCGATTCGCCATGCACATGCTCAAACAGATGCAGCGACAGGGAACGCACGCGGTCAAAGGTGGCGACATAGGTTTCCTGAGCGTCAAACAGATCGGTGGTTACGTTTTGCGCCAGATGTTTGAGGCCGCGCATCTGGGCCGGTTTGATCCGGCCCTCCGCTTCGATGAGATCGCACAGATCAATGGCATGTTCTGCCCAGTCTGTATCAGGGTAGCGCAGGAAAATGCCCAGCGCCTTACAGGTCTTAAGCATGGGTGCCTCCGAACAGGTTTTTGCGCTTCGGTGAAGCGAACAGGTTGACCTTATTGTCACCGCCGGAGCAGCCATTGCCGAACGAGAAACCGCAATCGGAGCGCATGTCGAAGGCTTCTTCGGCATATTCCTTGTGCGAGGTCGGGATGACAAAGCGGTCTTCGTAATTGGCTATGGCCAGATAGCGGTACATTTCCTCGACCTTGGCGCGGTCAAGGCCGGTGCGGGTCAGGAGGTCTTCCAGCTCCACGCCGCCCACATGGCGTCCGCGCATAAAGGCGCGCATGGCCAGCATCCGTTCCAGCGCGATACGCACTGGCCGTTCCTCACCCGCCGTCAGGAGGTTGGCGAGGTATTTCAGCGGGATGCGCAGTGACTTCACGTCAGGGATAATGCCGTTCATGCCGACATCGCCTGAGGTGGCGGCATTCTGAATCGGCGACAAGGGCGGGACGTACCAGACCATAGGCATGGTGCGGTATTCGGGGTGCAGCGGGAAGGCGATCTTCCAGTCGATAGCCATCTTGTAGACCGGCGAAATCTTTGCCGCCTCAAGCCAGCTGTCGGGGATGCCTTCGGCCTTGGCGGCCTTGATGACCTCCGGGTCGAAGGGGTCGAGGAAGATGTCAAGCTGGGCCTGATAGAGGTTCTCTTCGTCCTTGGTGGCGGCGGCCTCTTCGATGCGATCGGCGTCGTACAGAAGCACCCCAAGGTAACGGATGCGGCCCACGCAGGTTTCCGAACAGACGGTCGGCTCACCGGCTTCGATGCGCGGATAGCAGAAGGTGCATTTCTCGGCCTTGCCGCTGCTCCAGTTGTAGTAGATCTTCTTGTACGGGCAGCCCGAGATGCACATGCGCCAGCC
>JBCEBX010000300.1:0-2943 GCA_039206455.1 Asticcacaulis sp. | reverse complement strand
AGCCCGGATATTGATATATCGCTAAAGCATCATTTTTAAGACCTGAGGCGCAACGGGCCGCCTGAGGTTTCAGGCTACGACACGGTTAAGGTTTCACATGCTGGCATTCGCCAAATCCCTGTTCGGTTCCTCCAACGATCGCAAAGTCAAATCGATGCACGGCCGCGTCACGCGCATCAATGCTCTTGAGCCGAAATACAAGGCCATGAGCAACGAGGAACTGGCGCACCAGACGGTTCTGTTCAAAGAGCGGCTCGCCAAGGGCGCCAAGCTTGATTCGCTTCTCGAAGAAGCCTTTGCCGTCACCCGTGAAGCCGCCTGGCGCTCGATTGGCCAGAGACACTATGACGTTCAGCTCACCGGCGGCATGATCCTGCACGAAGGCGGTATCGCCGAAATGCGTACCGGTGAAGGCAAGACGCTGGTGGCCACCGCGCCGGTTTACCTCAATGCGCTTGAGGGCAAGGGCGTCCACCTGATTACCGTCAACGACTATCTGGCTAAACGCGATGCCGAATTCATGGGTCGCGTTTATCGTTTTCTGGGCCTCAGCACCGGCGTTATCGTCAACGGCCTGTCCCAGCCACAACGTAAGCAGGCCTATAATTCGGATGTCACTTACGGCACCAACAACGAATTCGGCTTCGATTATCTGCGCGACAACCTGACCTATAACCGTCAGGAAATGGTTCAGCGCGGACACAACTTCGTCATCGTCGACGAAGTCGACTCCATCCTGATCGACGAAGCCCGCACGCCGCTGATTATCTCGGGCCCGACCGAAGACCGCTCTGAGCTTTACAAGATTCTCGACGGCCTGATCCGCGAAATGATCAAGGACGAAGACACCTTCGAGCTTGATGAAAAGCAGCGTCAGGCGCTTCTGTCGGAACTCGGCTCCGAGCGTATCGAGGAAATGCTGGCCGCTAACGGCCTGATCCCCGAAGACACCTCCGGCCTCTATGATCCGGCCAATATCTCGCTGGTGCACCACGCCAATCAGGCCCTGCGCGCCAACACACTCTACACACTCAACAAGGACTATATCGTCCGCGACGGCGAAGTCATCCTGATCGATGAATTTACCGGTCGTATGATGCAGGGTCGCCGCCTTAGCGAAGGGCTCCATCAGGCCATCGAAGCCAAGGAAGGCGTCAATATCCAGCCGGAAAACCAGACCCTCGCGTCTGTGACCATCCAGAACTATTTCCGCATGTACAAGAAGCTGTCCGGCATGACCGGTACAGCGGCTACCGAAGCGGCGGAATTCGGCGACATCTACAAGATGGAAGTGCTTGAGGTTCCCACCCACCGTCAGATCAAGCGTATCGATGACGATGATGAGGTCTATCGCACCGAAGCTGAAAAATACAAGGCCATCGCTGAGCAGGTCGCCGCCTGTTACGTGCGCGGCCAGCCGATTCTCGTGGGTACGGCGTCGATTGAAAAATCCGAAGCCCTGTCGGAATATCTCAACAGCTTTGATTACAAGACCGAAGTTAAACGCGAGCTTAAGGGCGAATATGCAGGGGCAGACAAGAAAACCCTGCAAAAGCTTGGGGATGACGCCTACAACATCGACTACCGCACAGGTAAGGGCATCCCGCACAACGTGCTGAACGCCCGCCACCACGAAAACGAAGCCTATATCATCGGTGATGCCGGTGTACCGGGCGCGGTGACTATCGCCACCAACATGGCTGGTCGCGGCACCGACATCCAGTTGGGCGGCAACGTCGATCTGCGCCTGCAAAAATGGCTTGAGGAACAGGACGCCGCTGGTGTCGAAGTCACTCAGGATCAGATTCTGGCGAAAAAGGCTGAAATCGAAGCTCAGGTGGCTGACCATAAGGAAAAGGCGCTCGAATCAGGCGGCCTGTTCGTTCTGGGCACCGAACGTCACGAAAGCCGCCGTATCGATAACCAGCTTCGTGGTCGTACCGGCCGTCAGGGTGACCCCGGTCGTTCCAAGTTCTTCCTGTCCTGCGAAGATGACCTGATGCGTATCTTCGCCGGTGATCGCCTCAATGCCATGATGAAGACCCTTGGGGTCGAAGAAGGCGAAGCCATCACGCATAAATTGCTGAATTCGGCCATTGCCACGGCGCAAAAGCGTGTGGAACAGCGCAACTACGAAATCCGTAAAAACCTGCTGAAATACGACGATGTGGTCAACGACCAGCGTAAGGCCGTCTTCGAGCAGCGTCAGGACTTCATGGACGCCGAGGATCTGTCGGAACTGATCGCCGAATTCCGCGACGACACCATCCACGACATCGTTGAACGTCACCTGCCGCCCAAGGCCTATGCCGAGCAGTGGGATGTCGCGGGCCTGAAAGAACGCGTTCAGGAGCTTCTGGGCCTTGATCTGCCGCTTGAGCAATGGGCCGCCGAAGAAGGCATCGCCAACGAGGAAATCGAAGAACGCATTCGCAAGATTTCCACCGACAAGATGGAAGAGCGCCTGCAACTGCTCGGTGCCGAGCAGATGAAGGCGCTGGAAAAGAACTTCCTCCTGCAAATGATCGACGTGCAATGGCGTGAACATCTGATGCACCTTGACCACCTGCGCGCCGTGATCGGTCTGCGCGGTTACGGTCAGCGCGACCCGCTGAATGAATACAAGACCGAAGCCTTCTCGCTGTTTGAAACCCTGCTCGTCAACCTGCGCCACAATACGACGCGCTGGCTGATGACGGTCGAAATCCGCATGCAGCCTCAGGTACAGGAACCCGATCCGCTGCAGTTCGAGGAAATCCACCTCGATCCGGCGACCGGACAAAATCTGGCCAGCCAGCCGATTGAGAACCTCAACCCCGAGCAACGTGAGCGCCTGCCGGTCACCTCCCTGCCCGCCGGCTGGGAAGGCACGTCGCGAAACGCGGCCTGCCCGTGCGGCTCCGGCAAGAAGTTCAAGCACTGTCACGGTGCGCTGGTCTAATC
>JBCEBX010000299.1:0-2954 GCA_039206455.1 Asticcacaulis sp. | reverse complement strand
GCGCGGGTTAATTGGCGGGTAAGGCATGCCTGTCTTGGCCTCAACGGTAATATCGCGCGATAATTTGGAAAACAGCTTCGAGCGCACAGCATCGGCACGCCCTTTTTTGTGCATGATATTCTTGAATTTGGAATGGCCTGCCATAGAGTCCTCACAAAGGCGCTCGCCAAACCAGCCCTAAAACAGCTGATGCCAAAGGCGGCGCGTCACATAGAATAAAGTCTGAAATTCCGGGGTTTTCTAAACCGAAACCTGCGTCTCTGGCAAGACCGTCTTTAAACGGCCGCCGACACGGATGGCTTCGACGCGCACGGCCAGACCGGTTTTGTCATCGGTTTCGACAAAGACGCCGCACACGGTCGCAGGGCCTGAGGCCGGTTTATAGCGCTCCTTGCCGATGCGGGTGGTGAAGCGACGCAGGGGTTCTTCCTTGTCCATGCCGATCACGCTGTCGTAGTCAGCGCAGGCACCGGCATCGGTCTGATAGGCGGTGCCGCCGGGCAGAATCTGGGCATCGGCGGTTGGCACATGGGTATGGGTGCCGACCACAAGGCTGGCGCGGCCATCGCAGAAATGGCCCATAGCCATTTTCTCGGAGGTCGCTTCGGCGTGCATATCAACGACGATGGCATCCGCCACCAGCCCCAGCGGCGTGGCATCCAGTGTTTTATCGACCGCACCGAAGGGGTCATCCATAGAGGCCATGTGTACAAGGCCCAGAAGGTTGATCACCAGAATGCGCTTGCCTGAGGCGGTTTCAAACAGATTGGCCCCTCGCCCCGGTGCATCGGCCAGACGCGGATAGTTCAGCGGGCGGATCAGGCGCGGTTCGCGCACAATATAGGTCAGGGCCTCTTTCTGATCCCAGCTATGGTTGCCAAGCGTCAGGCAATCCGCACCGGCATCAAACAGTTGTTTAGCGGTATTTTCCGAGACCCCGAAACCGGATGCGGCATTTTCAGCATTGACGATCACAAACTCAAGATCAAGGGCGCGACGGATAAACGGCAGATGCTCACTAAGCCCGTCACGGCCTGAGCGACCGACTACATCTCCGAAAAAAGCAAAGCGCATAAACTAGTCCGTTTCCGTTTCAATTAAGCCGACTTCCGTCAATACGATATCAAGGTGCTGATCGTGAGGTTCGACAGGCAGAAAGTGAACCTCCTGCGCGGCATAGGCAATACCCCAAGCCTTAAAAGGTTTTTGCGATTTAAGAAAGTGTAAACCACGATCATAGAAACCGCCGCCGTAGCCAAGCCGTCGTCCCTGACGGTCAAAGGCCAGAAGCGGCACCAGAACAAGGTCAGGCAAAACCTCAGGGGCCGTATCCGAAGGCTGAAGGATGCCGAAGGGACCTTCGACCAGTTGATCTGTCAAAGCAAAGGCCCTGAAGACCATTGAAAGCCCTGCGCCGGCATCGATCAGAGCCGGTAGCGCCAGACGGCAGCCGTGCGCAGACAGGGCGTGCATCAGGGGCTGCGGATTCATTTCATTGCGAAAAGCACTGTAGCCCGCAACCACGGTGCCTGAGGGCGGCCATAAGGAAAAACCCGCCGCCAGCCGTTCCCCCGCTGAGGGATCAGCGGAAAAAGCAGCCGCGCGGCGGGCTTTCATGTCTTTGCGTAAGGCGGCCTTGGCTTCTTTCATAGGGCTGTTATGGCTTTGGAAAGTACCGTCTGGCAAGCCTCTAACCCGTAATGCCCCCTCCGGCGGGACTTCGCCCGCCACCTCCCCCGCTACGCAGGGGAGGATGTAGGGTTTTGGCCCCAAAAGGGTTTATTCCTCGCCCTTGTCCTTCTTGGCATCAAACGGGAAGGCCCCATGCGGGTGTACGCCTTCCTTTGGTTTGATGATCAGCGACAGGATCATGGTCAGGACCAGAATGCCGAAGGTGACGCTCAGCGACCAGACGATAGGGATCTTGTAGATATCGATCAGCAGCATCTTGGAACCGATGAACACCAGAACCAGCGCCAGACCATAGGGCAGAAGATGGAAGCGTTCCTGCATCCCCGCCAGCAGGAAGTACATGGCGCGCAGGCCCAGAATAGCAAAGACGTTCGAGGTCAGGACGATAAACGGATCGGTGGTAATGGCGAAGATGGCGGGGATCGAATCAACCGCAAACACGACATCGATAATGCCGATCAGCACGACAACCAGCAAAAGCGGCGTGGCCATCTTGATGCCGTCGATGTGGGTGAAGAAGCGCTCGCCGTCATAGTTGGGGGCAATGGCAAAACGCTTTTTTACCCACTTAAGGACAGGGCTGGATTCAAGGTCAGGCTCTTCGTCCGAAGCGCGCCACATCTTGAAGCCGGTATAGATGAGGAAGGCCCCGAAAATATAGAGAATCCAGTGAAATTGCGATACCAGCCAGGCGCCAATAAGGATCATACCGGCCCGCAGGACCAGCGCCAGCAGGATACCGATCATCAGCACACGCTTCTGGTGTTCGGCAGGCACGGCGAAATAGGTGAAAATCATCAGGAAGACGAAGATATTGTCGACTGCCAGAGCCTTTTCAACCAGATAACCGGTGATGAACTCAAGTGCCTTGGTATCGGCAAGGGTCTTCATGGCCTGATCTGTGCCAAGCCCGCCCAGTTCCCACCACATCACCCCGACAAAGACGAAGGAGGTGATGACCCAGATGACCGACCATATGGCCGCTTCTTTCATGGAGACCTTATGGGCCCCCTGACGATTCATGACGAAGAAATCGACGAATAGCGCGACGACAAAAAAGGCCGCGAACGTCCCCCACAACAGGGGCGTGCCTATGGTTTCCATAATAGACTGCTCTCAGAGACTTAAGGTTAGGACAGGTGGGCTGAACCCGCCCCCAGTCTCGCTGCCTGTTCAGATCGGGCGATCCGAGCAGTGCCTGATGCCGGAGCGTATTCTTTACGCTCGTGCTGACGACATCGGGCGGGCAAAAGCCCCGGCTA
>JBCEBX010000298.1:653-11892 GCA_039206455.1 Asticcacaulis sp. | reverse complement strand
ACTAGCAGAGCCTGCGCTCAAGCAGCGAAGCGGTAGCGCAAATAAAAAAGCCCCTACACCCGTTAGCCCCGAGGTGCAGGGCATCTTCCATGGTAATCTGCCTTCTCCTCCCTATCGCTTGCGATGGGGAGGTGGCTGAGCGTAGCGAGGCCGGAGGGGTCATACAAGGTCAGCGCGCGACCCTGCTAACCGTGGTCTTTGAGAATACGGGCTTTTTCGCGGCCCCAATCGCGTTTGGCTTCGGTTTCGCGCTTGTCGTGCAGCTTCTTGCCCTTTGCCAGCGCGATTTCGATCTTCACCATACCCTTATCGTTAAAATAGAGTTTGGTCGGCACGATGGTCATGCCTTCGCGCTGAACGGCAATGATAAAGCGATGAATCTCGCGCCGGTGCAGCAATAGCTTACGGATACGGCGCGGCTCATGATTGAAACGGTTGGCAAAGCCGTAATGCGGGACATCGGCATTGATCAGGCACAGTTCATTACCCGCCTCAACCGACACATAAGATTCGGCGATATTGGCCCGCCCCTGACGCAGCGACTTGACCTCCGTACCAGTCAGGACAATCCCTGCCTCGGTGAAGTTCTCAAGGAAGTAGTCAAATCGCGCGCGACGGTTTTCGGCGATGATCTTGTAATTGCTCTGGTCTTTTTCAGCCAATTTACAGCCCCGCCAGCTTCAGGCCAGCCAGATTCAGAGCCGCATCGACCTGAGGGCGCACGGCGTCGGCACACGGGGTAATTGGCAAACGCACCTCATCGGTCGTCAGGCCCAATTGACTCAGGGCATATTTGGTCGGTGACGGCGACGCGTCATTGAACAACACCTTATGCAGGGTGATAAGCTGATCCTGAATACGCCGCGCCTCGGCAAAATCATTGGCCACACAGGCATTATAAAGCGCCACCATCGCCTCAGGGGCGACGTTCGATGTCACCGAAATGACCCCGTGCCCGCCATGCGCCACATAACCCAAGAGCGTCGGATCATCACCCGAAATAAACGAGAAACCTTCCTCGACCGTCAGGCGCAGCTGGCTCATGCGCACCATATCGCCGGTTGCGTCCTTGATGCCGACAATATTTGGCAACTTCGCCAGACGGCTTACGGTGTCGTTGGAAATATCGACGACCGTGCGGCCCGGTACATTGTACAGAAGAATGGGAATCTGCACGGCATCATTGATCGCCTTGAAGTGCTGATAAAGCCCTTCCTGCGACGGCTTGTTGTAATAGGGCGCAACCACCAGAACGGCATCGGCCCCGACCGTCTTGGCGTAATGACTAAGCTCAAGCGCCTCGGCCGTGTTATTCGATCCCGCACCGGCGATGACCTTGGCACGACCCGCCACGGTCTCGACACACAGGCGCACGATTTCCTTGTGCTCTTCCATGCTTAAGGTCGAGGTCTCACCGGTCGTCCCCACCGGCACAATGCCGTGCACACCGGCCTGAATCTGACGTTCCACCAGCGCTTTAAACGCCGCATAGTCCACCTGTCCGTCCTTAAAGGGCGTTACAATAGCGGTAATGACGCCATGAAACAGTGGAGTGTGAGCGCTGGACATAAGACCTATTCCGTTAAGCAGCAAAGCATATGCCCCCTGCCTTAAGACTTCCCTGAACGCGCTGCAACGACTTTGTACAGGAAATAGGTACAAGACGACACATCTCATTGCGCTTTTTGGCAAACCTGCCCATTCTTGGCCTTTATAGACAGCTAAAACCCATAATTTGATCAGGCATTAATACGGATATTAAAACCATGATTTTCAGACTCTCTGCGCCTAAAAACTACCGTCAGGCCCTGCTGGTAACCGCTCTGGCGGGTATGGCCATGACGCCCGTTTCCGCACAGGAAAGTCTCCCCTCTGGCCCGCAACCCTATCAGGCCATTCAGGCCGCACAGGCCGAAAACGCCAGCTTCGCCACGGCGCTGGCAGCCGTTAAATCGAAGAATTTCACACTGGCCGAATCCTACCGCGCCTCCCTGCCCGATCCGGTCGCCCGAAAGATCATCCAGTGGGCGATTATCGATGGTGACGGGGCCAATATCTACGGTTTTGCCGCCCTTGATGCCGCGCGCCGCGACCTGTGGGGCTGGCCACGCGAATCAAAACGCCAGATTGCCGCCGAAAAACAAATTATTGTCTCCGGCCTGACCGCCCCCCAGATCATCGACTGGTTTACCGGTGCCCCGCCCCAGAGCGTTGACGGGGCCATTGCCCTGATCGGCGCCTATGAGCGCGACGGCAAGACCGCAGAGGCACAGGCGCTGGCCAAATCCTGGTGGCGCGATCAGGCCTTTGAACGCGCCGATCAGGATCGCTTCTACACGCAGTTCAGCCGCCACCTGAGCGCCGATGACCATAAGGCCCGCCTCAACACCCTGCTTCTGGGCGCACAAGGCCCGGCCACACAAGGCATGCTGGCCTATGTCGATGACCGCTCGCGTCAGATGGCCGAAGCCGCCATGGCCCTGCGTTCCGGCTCAAGCCGTGGCACAACCCTTTATGAAGCCGCCAGCGCAGTCAATCCGCGCCATCCGGTGCTCGCCTATGAACGCGCGCGTTTCTTACGCCGCGCCAAGATGGAAACCCTTGGCTATGGCCTGATGGCTGACCTGCCCGAAGCCCCGGCCTCGACGGCGGCTATCAATAATCTGTGGGTTGAACGCCTGAGCTATTTCCGCAGCGCCGTGAAAAACCGCAACTATCAGGCGGCTTACGACTCCATGAAAGGCGGCGGCTTCCCCAATGGTGAAAAGAAAGCCGAAGCCGAATTCTTCGCTGGCTGGATCGCCCTGACACGCCTCAACCGCCCTGATCTGGCGGTCGGTCATTTCGAAAAAATCCGCGAAGCCGGCACCACCCCGATCACACAGGGCCGCGCCTATTACTGGCTCGGCCGCGCCTATGAGGCCCGCGGTCAGGCCGGTGATCCGGTCCTCTCCCATGAGGCCTATACGGCGGGTGGTCAGTTCATCTATGCCTTCTACGGTCAGCTGGCTGCGGAAAAAGCAGGCATCAAAACCCTTGATATCGGTAAGGACCCCGTCCCCACACCCGAAGACCGCGCCCGTTTTGAGAACCGCGACCTCGTCAAGGCCGCGCGTCTGCTGGCGCAATCGGGTGAGCGCGACCTGTTCAACAGCATGGTTCTGGCGCTGGATGACATGTTACCCAATACCGAAGAAATGGCCCTTCTTTATGATTTGACCAAGGCCAATACCTCGCCGGACGTCGCCATGCGTGTCGCCCGAGTCTCGATGCAGCGCGGCTTTTATCTGCCTGAACGCGCCTATCCGATCCGCGCTATTCCGGCTGTAAAATCCCCCGAAGCCGCCTTTGTCCTCGGGATCACCCGTCAGGAATCGGGCTTCGACCCCAATGTGCGTTCCCATGCCAATGCGCGCGGCATGATGCAGCTTATCCCGCCGACCGCCCGTGCCGTCGCGCGGCGTATGTCCCTAAGCTATTCCGACGCCATGCTCTATGAGCCGGAATATAATATGTCGCTCGGGGCCTATCACCTAGGCGAACTGGTGGATCGCTTCGGCGGCTCCTACATCATGGCGGCGGCAGGCTATAACGCAGGCCCTGGACGTCCCGCCCAGTGGATCAATGACTGCGGCGATCCGCGCGGCGCTCAGGCCGACCCCCTGTGGTTCATCGAATGCGCCCCTTTCACCGAGACGCGCAACTATATGATGCGGGTGATGGAAAATACGCAGGTTTATCGCGCCCGCGTCAATGGTGGCAGCGCGCCGCTTACCCCCTATGCCGATCTGCAACGCGGCATGATGGTCAGCTACGTGCCCGACACCAGCGATACCGGCAACACCTCAACGCCGGACGGCCCGATCAACTATCTCGATCTCAAAAACTAGGGGCAAGCCCCTAGGACCGGAACGCTCCGCGGCTGCATTATCTTCCATCGCACCGACCACTTCCCAGCTTGCGGGGTATATCGCCCCCCCTTCTCCTCCCTAGCTTTGCTGGGGAGGGGGACCGCGACCGCTTGCGGTCGGGGTGGTGGGGTATCTTCTCTACCCCAGCCCCACAGGCGTTGCTTCAACCCAAAGATGCCCGTCCCGCACAGCGCCGGATAAACCGAACACATCGCGCAACACCTCAGGGCTGATGACCACCTCAGGCACGCCCTGCGCCACGAAACGCCCCTCATTCAGCACCAGAACCTCGTCGCACATCTGCACCGCCAGCCCCAGATCATGCAGGCTGACGACCACCGTATGCCCCTCCGCCGCCAGTTGTTTTAACAACCACAACACCTGCCTTTGCCAGGCCGGATCAAGCGCTGCCAGAGGTTCATCCAGCACCATAACCGGACACTGCGTCGCCATCAGCCGCGCCAGCAGGACTCTCGCCTTCTGCCCGCCGGATAAGGCAAATATGCCCTGCGTCGAACAGGCCCCAAGTCCGACCCGCTCAAGCATGGCCTCCGCCCGCGCCGCCCGCTCACTCACCGCCCGCCCCGTCAGCCCCAGTTCGACAATCTCACGTGCGCTCAGGTTCCATGCCACCATGCGTTCCTGCGGCAGATACCCAGTCTTTGCCGCCCGCTGGGACAGCGACATATCCGCCAGAGATGTCTCTGCAATCCGTATGTCGCCCTCATAGGGCAATAGCCCCGCCAGCGCCTTAAGGAGCGTCGTCTTGCCCGATCCATTAGGCCCGATCACCCCGTAAAGCCTGCCGCCATCAAAGCGCGTACTCAGACGGTCAACCGCCATTGTTTGGCCGATCCGTACCGAAACCGAATTTATATCAATCATTGATTGCCTCCGGCCCAGACCCGTGCGCTTTTCCATGCCAGCAACACAAACAACGGCGCTCCCACCAGTGAGGTTAAAACGCCCAGACGAATATCATTTGAGGTTGGCAACAGCCTGATGGCGCTGTCGGCCATAAGCACCATGAACCCGCCCGTAAAGGCTGACGGCCAGATCAGGCTGTAGGGGTCTTTGATGCCTAAAGCCCGTACAAAATGCGGTGCCGCCAACCCGACAAAGCCGACCACACCGGCCACAGCCACCGAAAGCCCGGCTAGCACACTGATGCACACCACCGACAAGGTCGCCACCTGTCTGAGGTTCACCCCCATCGACCGGGCGGTTTCCTCCCCAAGCGTCAGAAGGCGCAACCCCTTCCCCAATGCCGGTATCATCAGCGCCGCCACCCCAAGCCCCGCAAGCGCCAGTCCGGCATCAGCCCAACTCCGGTTTTCGACCGAGCCCATCATCCAGCCCAGAATTTCCGCTGTCGTCACCGGCGAAGGCGACAGATTAAACACCAGCGCCATCAGCGCCCCACAAAGGCTCGACAACCCGACCCCCAGCAGTATCAGGGTCTGCCGGTCAGGAAACCGGGCGACAAACCCCAGAATAATCAGCGACACCAGACCTGAAAACAACAGGGCGGACACCTCCACCGCCCAGGGCGTCAGCCCCAGCCCCAGAACAATGGCGATCGCCGCCCCAAGCCCCGCCCCCGCCGATACCCCCATAATACCGGGCTCAGCCAGAGGGTTACGGAAATAGCCCTGCGCAATCGCCCCCGCCACGCCCAGCATGGCCCCCACCCCAAAGGCACACAGGTTGCGCGGCAATCTTATCTGCCAGATAATCTGTCCGGCGATACTCTCAGGTTGCGACATCGCCTGCGTATAATCGGCCCACCCCAGCGCCACATCGCCTAAGGTCAAAAGCCCCGCCAGACCAAACAGGGTCAGCAGGCCAAACACCGCCATTATCAGTTTTGCATTCATACGGATCATTTCAGCTGGCTCGCCATGCCTTTAAGTTCAAACGCGCCATACCACGCCGAACAGGCAAGTACAGCCGAAGGTACGGTCATCTGCTTGCCCGCCGCCTTCGCCGCCTCCAGTTTTTTGCGTACCAGAGGATGCCGCCCCGGTACACGCCGCATGGCATAGGCATCCGCATAAAACCCGAGCGCATAGACATCTGCCGATTGCCGGATAAATATCTCAGGCGACAGATAATGATAACGCGCCTGCTCTGAGGCCATCGTAAAGCCTAAGGTTTTGAAAATCTCGCCCACCCATGTCTCCGGCCCTGCCGACCAGGCCGAGGGCGTATAATAGAGGACACGCCGCCCCTTTCCTGTCGCCTCAACCCCTTGTAACGCCTTTTGCATGGCCTGACGTTGCGACCGACCAGCTTGCGGCACCCCCAGCATTTCTCCGACGCGCACGACCTCATCACCTGCCTGAGAAAAGTCAGACACTTCATTGATCTGTATGATTTTTATACCCCGCGCCTCAAGACCAGACAAAAGCTTCAGATCGCCGCCCCATGTCCTTATCACCGCATCGGGCTTAAGCACCAGAAGCGTTTCAAGACTAAGCGGCCTCTGCGGCACCCCTGCCGCGCGCTGTTGAAAATAGGAGTCCGCATGACGCGAACGCTTGGAAACCCCAAGCAGATTTTCACGCGGCAACAGGCCCAGCGCATACTGATCCGCACACATATCAAGCGAGACAACCTTTAACGGCGCAGCAGAAGCAGGCGCGCCGACACTGAAGGTGAGAACTGCAAAACACACGCATAGAGGGAAATTAATCCGCATCATCACTACCGGCAATTGGTTACCCTCAACACACGCATGTGCTTAATAAATCCTTAACGCATCCATAGCGGGAACAGATGCGCGCGGGGGGAAGATGCCACATTCAGCAACACTGTACATAGCTGATTTCCGCCAGAAATGGCTGAATGACGTTGCCGCCCCCTTACGACCCGCTGCCACACCTGAGACAACTGCCCTTGCACCGGCCTTCAGCGCCCGATACGGCCTGTCTGTCTGGCAGGTTCTGTTTCTGGGCACGGGCCTCCTGACCGGCATAGTCTGCACATATCTGTGGCCCTACACGGTCGCCACCTGCCTCTATTGGCTGTTTTTTAGCGGCTTTATGCTGTCAGCGCTCATCCGTTTTTGCGCCAGTCTTATACCCGTCGGACGGGCCACTCCCGTGTCTGCACCTCTGGCTTCCAACGAAAATTTGCCGTCCTATAGCGTGATCGTCGCCATGTATAAGGAAGCGCGTATCTCCACCCAGCTGATTACCGCGCTGAACCGCCTTGATTATCCCCGCGACCGGCTTGAGGTTTTGTTTGCTCTCGAAGACGATGACACCGAAACCATCCGCGCCTTTGAACAGGCCCTGTCCGGCCGTCCCGAACTCCGGCACATGCGCATTATCCGCGTCCCCGACGGCACGCCACGCACCAAGCCCCGCGCCCTAAACCATGCCCTGACCCACGCCATAGGCGACCTGACGGTGATCTATGACGCCGAAGACATGCCTGATCCGCAACAGCTTCTGACCGCCGCCCGCACCTTTGCCGAAGGCCCGTCACATCTGGCCTGCCTTCAGGCCCCGTTGCGCCCTCTGCACCGCAACAATTTCATATCCCGACATTTTACTGCCGAATATGCCGTGCAGTTTGAGGTCATCCTGCCGGCCATGCACCGGCTGGGCCTGCCGTTCCCTCTGGGCGGCACCAGCAACCACTTCAAAACCGATATATTGCGTCGGATCGGGGCATGGGATGCCTTCAATGTCACCGAAGATGCCGATCTTGGCCTGCGCCTCACCCAATATGGCTACACAAGCGGTCTGATCCCCACGCCGACCTATGAAAGCCCGCCTGAAAATATCCGCACATGGATCCCTCAGCGCACCCGCTGGATCAAGGGCTATATGCAAACCATTGGCGTCCATACACGCCTGCATACCGCCTTCAGGTTTAAGGTCTGGCCTGGATTGGCCCTGAGCATTGGCCTGAGCGTGCTTTCGGCCCTGTGCTACGCGCCCTTTACCGGCCTGATCCTGACCACGGCCCTGATCAACCTGCTGCAGCCCGATGCCATTAATCTTCTGTGGCCGGATAAATGTCTCTTTATCATAGGCATAATTTCAGCGCTCACAGCACTGGCCATAGGCACACGGCGTGCACGCGCGGTTTTCACCTTAAGCGATATGCTGACCCTGCCCGCCTACTGGTCGCTGCAATCGATCGCCTGTCTGCACGCCCTGTGGCAACTGATTGTTTGCCCGTTCCACTGGGACAAGACCGAACACGCGCCGATATTAGCGCCTGCTGAAACAACCCGCTGACTGCCATGCGGCGAGAGCGTTTTCCCCATAAGTGGCTTCACCTATGTGATAAGAAAGAGCGGGAAAATAAAAAGTTAGAGCAAATTTCCGATTCAATTTGAACGGAATTTGCTCTATGTGCGAAACATGAGCGTTTCAGACCATCCCATCACCCTACGCACCTTGCCCTGGCGGGACTATGCCCTGATCGATTCCGGTAATGGCCGCAAGCTTGAACGCTACGGCGACTATCTGGTCGTGCGCCCTGAGCCGCAATGCTGGTGGCAGCCGAAATACCCCGCCCTGTGGGATAAGGCCGATGCGATTTTCGACGCCGAAAACGAGGACGAAGACGGCGGCCGATGGGCCTTTTCGCGCCGTCCCGAAGAGCAGTGGGCATTGGGTTATGACCGCGTGAAATTCTTCGGACGCTTTACCTCTTTCCGCCACCTGGCTTTTTTCCCCGAACAGGCCGCCAACTGGGGCTGGCAAAAATCAATCATTGAAAAGCGAGACGACCAGCCGCACGTACTGAACCTGTTTGGCTATACAGGTGTTGCCAGTCTGGTCTGCGCGTCAGCCGGTGCGCGGGTCACCCACGTCGATGCCTCGAAAAAATCCGTGGCCTGGGCACGGGAAAACGCCGTCCTGTCGGGCATGGAAGACGCCCCCATTCGCTGGATCGTTGAAGACGCGCGCAAATATGTGCAACGCGAAGTCAAACGCGGCAATAAATATGACGGCATTATCCTTGATCCGCCGAAATATGGCCGTGGCCCGACCGGCGAGGTCTGGCGCCTGTTCGAAGACCTGCCGGAATTACTCGGCCTGTGTGCGCAGCTTCTGTCCGATAAAGCGGCTTTCTTCCTGCTCAACGCCTATGCCGCCCGCGTCTCAGGCCCCGCCCTTGCGCACCTTATGGCCGAATCCGTCCCTGCAAAACTTGGCGGACATATCGACTACGGCGAACTGACCCTGATGGAAGACGCGAAAACACCCAAAGGTACCAAACCGACCGACATAGCGCCACGTGAAATCGGCCTGTCCTTCTTTGCGCGCTGGAGGGCACATGTCGATTAAACAGATCACCTCCCTGACCAATCAGACCATCAAGGACATCCGCGCCCTGCATATGCGCAAAGAGCGCGAGGCGACCAAAACCTTCCTGTCCGAAGGTTTGAAAATCGTTGTTGATGCCCTTGAACAAGGGTTTGTGCCGCGTATCCTGATCTACGGCAAGGACGCCGATCGTCATCCGCTGCTTGACCGCGCCATTGCCGACACCCTTAAGGCAGACGGTCAGGTCTTAGAGGTAACCCGCGAAATCCTAGAGAAAATTTCGCGCAAGGATAACCCCCAGATGGTTCTGGCGGTCTTCGATCAGGTCATCCACAGACTAAGCGACATCGACCCGCAAGCTAATGCGGTCTGGGTTGCCCTTGAGCAGGTACGCGACCCCGGAAACCTCGGCACCATCATCCGGACCGCTGATGCGGCAGGCATCGGTGGTGTGATCCTGATCGGCGACTGCGTCGACCCCTTTTCCGTTGAAACCGTGCGCGCCACCATGGGCTCGATCTTCGCCCTGCCGATCGTCAAATGCACGCGTGAAGACTTTCTCGCTGACCGTGCGCGCTGGACCGGTTCGGTTGTCGGCACCCTTCTGACCGCCACCCACAGCCACCGTAGCGCACCCTATCAACGTCCGACCCTGATCGTTATGGGCACGGAACAGTCCGGCCTGACGCCGGAAATCGCCGCCGCCTGCGACACCAACGTGAAGATTCCCATGCGCGGTAAGGCCGACAGTCTGAACCTGTCCGTCGCCACCGGTATCATGATCTATGCGGCCTGCGGGGACTGATCAGCCGCAATTTTTAGCCGGTATCACCTGATTGATCGCACTTAGCAAACTGTCGGCCTCATCGGCACGGTCTGCAGTCACCTCAAACAGCATGACCCCGGCCATGCCGCGCTCAAGGATCATTTGCGCCTTGGCGCGGGCCAGTTCCGGCGCCTCGAAGAAAACATGCCCCATGCGCCCCTTGTTAACCGGCACTTTCTTTGCGTGGGCCTGCACCACCAGATCGCTGTAATCATGATGGCGTATCTCTTTCTTTTTGCCGTCAATAAACTCGATACCATAGGCCGGCACACCAACGATCAGCTTTTCCGGCGCAAATCCGCGCCCCACAACATAATCCAGCGCCCGTCTGAACGTCTTTAAATCCGCATGATGCCCCACCGGTGACGCCGCCCAGGCGCCCGTAAAATCATAGGCCATGAGCACGACATAGTCCGTGTGCGTCTGTAATTCCGGCAGATATTGGTCGCCTACCCACGATCCGGCAAACACATCGACACTAAGAATCAGCGGGCGCGGCAGGGCCTCACGTAACGCCTTCATAAGCCCCACAAGCCGCTGGCTTTCCTCAGGGTCGTTACCGCCTTTGTTTTGTTCGTTCTGGAATGTCCAATATTCCCAGTCAATATCCACACCATCGAAGCCATTGGCCTTCACATAGGTCACCAGATTTTCGATGAATTTCGCCTGAAGTTCCCGGCTGCGCGTCAGGGATACAAACGCCTGACTGCCCTCCCCACTACCGCCGACCGACAATATGACCTTCTTGCCCTTACCTTTAGCCACCGCAACAATCGCCGCGACCGCTTCAAGACCATCGGTCACCAGACGTCCGTCCTCTGCCGGATAGGCCGAAGCAATGGCCAGATGGGTAAACCTGTCCCACGGCAGCGTTTCCGGCGGATGTAATGCAAATTTCCATACCGGATAAACGGCAATGACAGGCTTGCAGGCTCTGCTGACAACAGGTTTCGCCGCGCCTTGACAGCCGATCATCAGGACCGCCGCCCCACTCAAAGCCCCGCATGTAAATCCGCGCCGTGATACAGGCATGTTTCGTCCCCTGAGATAACTCCACTATGTCTAACAGAGCCTCGTCAGAAACCTAATTAAACTCCTGTCAGGTTCATGGGATACGCAGGCCTTCCCGCCCCCGGCTGCTCCCGATGCGCTAGCGTGGGGCGGGCCGGGGGGGGGGGCGGGCGGGGGGGGGGGGGGGGGGGGGGGGGGGG
>JBCEBX010000298.1:0-643 GCA_039206455.1 Asticcacaulis sp. | reverse complement strand
CCCCCCCCTCCGGGCTATGCGTTAGCATGGGACTGCGCCCCGTAACACTCGGGCCACTGTGATAGCATGGGCCCGCCCCCCCCCTTCTTCTCCTCCCTATGCGATAGCATGGGCCAGCCCCCCCCTTCTTCTCCTCCCTATGCGATAGCATGGGGAGGTGGCGGCGAAGCCGTCGGAGGGGTATCTTTTCTTCATGCCTAGGTCTCCCCTCGGTTTTGCAACACTTTCCCCTTGTGCAAACCCTTAAGGCTCCCCTCGGTTTTGCACCATTCCCCCTTTGTGCAAACCCTCAGGTACCCCTCGGTTTTGCACGGGCGGTCGCATCCGCGTTTTTCGGGTCCTCAGGCCACACATGCCGTGGATAGCGGCCCTTCATCTCCGTACGCACCTCAGGCCACGAGCCATCCCAGAAGCCGACAATATCCCTGGTGATCTGAATAGGCCGATGGGCAGGCGACAATAGCGCCAGCGTGATCGGCATCTTTTTCGGCCCCACTGTCGGATGCACCTTCGTGCCATAAAACTCCGTCACACGCGCCTCGGCCCGTGGCCCGCCTTCGGCGGCATAATCGATCCGCACATGGCTGCCGGTCGCCAGCTTAAGCGTCTCCGGTGCCAGCCGGTCAAGTTCACGCTGCTGGTC
>JBCEBX010000297.1:0-2978 GCA_039206455.1 Asticcacaulis sp. | reverse complement strand
TTTTGGCTTCAAAAGCCACAGCGGCGCGGGTTTTCATCAGGGTGCTTCCGGCAAATCAAAACAGATGATCAAGGTTATGGCGCTCAGGGTAGTTAATGTAAATCCTATAATATTCAAAATCTTATGACATTGATGTGTTGAAGTGAGTAAAACGCACCTCTAATGTTGCGATGCAAGGTAAACCGGATGTGAAACACCACTGTATTAACGCATATTGCCTAAATTGAAATATCTGTCAGGCTGATCTGAGATAACATAAAATAAACTGAGGAAATAGCTATGAAGGACACCCTGATTTCTTTGGGGCTTATTAGCCTCATGATCACGCTATTCATCATTACAGTTTTGTCTTCGGGACACGGCACAATCAGCCTGAATGAGTCTGTGCCGATTATCGCCGCGCTTTTGATGATTGCCGCCATTATCAGCAGCCACCGGGCCAACAAGCACTAAAGGCAGCGCCTCCCGTATCAGAAATAAAAAGACCGCCTGCCACAAGGGCAGGCGGCTTAAGTTGTGCCGGTTCGCACTTAAAGGGGGAGGAGGAGAGGAACCGACAATCAGAAAAAGAAAGGGCGATCAGAGCGTATTGACCCTCTGACCGCCCCCTAAATTCCGCTTAGGGAACTTAGTTCTTGATAGTGAAGCCAACGAAGAAGCGGCGACCGGAGTAGCCTTCGTTGATAACCCGAATATCACCGGCCGTTGTACGTTCGGTTTCTTCGGTCAGGTTTTTACCTTCGGCGAACAATGACAGGTTCGGTGCGAAGGACGGACGATAGGTGACCTTGGCATCCAGATAACCTGTGGCTTCTGCAAACACAGGATTTTGTGTGTTGCTGCCTGCGGTTATCGCCGCCAGATATTTCGAGCGATAGTTATAGGCCAGGCGCGCATTGATCGGGCCCTTGTCGTACCACAAGGTCAGGTTATAGCTGTCTTGCGACAGACCGGGATAAGGCAGGGCTGCACCATCAAGCTGGCTGAACAGTTCTACGTTATCCGCTTCCTGATAGGTGTAGTTGGCGTCCACACCAAATCCTGACCAGATGCCGGGAAGCGAGGTGAAGGCGGTTTTTGCCGTCAGTTCTACGCCCGAAATCTGTGCGCCCTTACCGTTCACATAGGTGTTGTAATAGTACATTGTACCATCATTAAACACATCCTGCAGGCCCAGTGAGGTGCGGCTGTTAATATAGAAGCTGGTGATGTCCTTATAGAAGAAACCGGCGCTCAGTTGGGTGTCGCGGTTTGGATACCATTCAATGCTGACATCGTACTGATCAGCACGGTAAGGCTTCAGGCCGGGGTTGTTAGCGTTGCAGGTATCTGCATCGTCCGCGGCGGTTCCATCGTTGGTGTAATCAATGGTACAATCGAGGTTCGGTTGCAGGAAGTTCAGCTTCGGACGCGCCATCAGCTTAGACCAGCCGGCGCGTACATTCAGTTCACTTGGGATAACCCATGTGCTGATGTTGAAGCTAGGCAGATACACTGTGTAATCGTTCTTGGCCGTCAGGAATGCGTTACTGACAATGTTGGTTTCAGCATTGGTTTCACCCGGGCCGCGATAACGACGCTCACGGCGGATCTGCTGGCCGCTGGCTTCAACTTCGGTTGTTACGCGGCGCAGGCCGATATTACCGAGAATTTCATAATTGAAAGCCGGGAAGGCGTAGTTGACGCGGATATATTGCGCGTCTGTCTTCTCTTTGATGCGGTAAGGGATCTGCTTGTAGGTCTGGCCGTCATTACCTACGCCTTCAACCATGTTGTCGAGGTTGAAGTGAGTCGTGTCCAGATGTTGGGCAATCTTGTTGTAATTTGGGAACAGCCACTGGCTTGGGATGTTGTCCCCGGCAAAGTGGAAGCTGGTCGGCAGGGGTGACATGGCGTCGTTAAACACGCTGTTGGCAAACGCACGTGACCAGGTCTCGTTAGTGTTCCAGTAATTAACGTCGTATGGATTGCCATAAGCCGGATTGGTCTGGTCAACCAACTGCCCGTCCTCAACCCTGGCTGTGGAATTGACTGAATTGGCATAGAGCACAATATCATCAAGTCGGCTGGTCGGATTTGCGCCGGTGTTGACAATATATCCACCATAGCCGTAGCCGGAGTTCATAGTGTCGGTATAGCGCAGGCCGAACTGGACGCTTTCGATGAACTTCCAGTTAGTGTTATGGGTGAAGTCCAGCTTGTACTGGTCTTCACTGTTGGCCGAGGTTTGCGGGCGCCATTGAATCTGGAATTGACGAATGGCGTCAACATCAGAGGGGCTGTAACCTTCGGCAAAGTTAAAGACGGGCACGTTGTTGTCGTTCAGAGATACAACCATACCCGGGGCGTCGTAACCTACGCTGACATTGTTGCTCTTGCTGACGGTTTCAGTTTCAGCATTGGCACCGGTAAACGCAATTAACCAGCGGTCGCCCTTATAGTTGAAGCCATAGGACACATATTCTGACGTTGATTTAAGGGTAAAGTCGCGTGCTGAAACGCTGAACGCATTATTGCCGCCACGATTATCCGTGGTCATACAATCACCTGCCGTCCATGAGACGACATTGTGGTTTTCATCAACAATGATGCCTGGGGTATCAATGGCGGTGCCCACGCGTGGGGTGCCGTTATTATTGAAGCCATCGGCTGTCGGGCTGACGCATGTGCTGCCGGACATGTAGTTCAGGCGGTTCAGTGCTGTGAAGCTGGTGCCGTAGTTAATGTCGTTCAGGCGTTGATTGCGGCGATTGTGCTGGTAGCTGGCCCAGACATCCATGCGGTCATTGATGCGATACTGAGCTGACAGTTCGGCAGACACGCGGTCGTCTTCACGTGTCCAGACGCGATAGCGCTGGTTTTGTGGCTGATAGTCGAACCACTGACTCAGGCATTCGTTGCCGAAGGTGGTGTTGCCAATCTGGTTTTCATCCGGTGAGACGGCGGTCCAGCAGTCGGCCTTATTGTTGATGGCGCCA
>JBCEBX010000296.1:1623-12001 GCA_039206455.1 Asticcacaulis sp. | reverse complement strand
CGCTGCCACCGTCACCCGATTTGCAACGGCTTGAGCTTCGCCTGACACCGGAACAACTGGCCGCTGCCCAAAGCGAATTTGAAGCCAAACGCCCTGCGCGCAACGCGAAAAAACGCTTCCTGTTCTGATCTCCTCCCTATGCGTGCGCGCATGGGGAGGTGGCGCGGCCCAATTCTTTGGGCCGTGACGGAGGGGTATCTTAGCCCCATCACCCCATCAGTAATTCCGCGAATACCTAAGATTTACCGCCGTCCCTGAGGTCGATCCGGTCTGGGTCAGCACACTCAAGGTGCGTGACAGGGCGATCTCAAGCTGCGTTGCGGTAAAGCCCTTGGCGTCGGTGACAATCTCTATGTAGATATTGTTGGTCAGATACTGACCTGCCGCCAGTGACGTGCCGCGACCCGCCGCATCATCGGCCCCCAGCACTCTGAGGCGATCAATCCCCGTAGCGGTCCTGAGCTTGCCCAGCGGATTAAGCCCGCCACCGCCCCCCTGAAGACTGTTGAGTGACGCCGCCAGTTGCAGGGCCTGAGTGGCCGACAGATTGGTGACGCTTTCCCCGAACAGAATACGCGCCAGCACTTCATCCTGTGGCAGGGACGGGATGGAGCCAAAGGTAATCTGTGGGTTCTGTGCCAAACCATCAATATTGATGGTTCCGGTAATGTCGTCGACTTCGGCGGTCGCCAGTATCTCGATTTTAGGGTTGGTCAGGTTGCCGCCATCGAAGGTGATTTCACCCTTTTCAATATCAAACTCCCGTCCACCAAAGGCATAGGTACCCCGCACAACAGTCATGTTACCGGCGACGCGCGGGGTCACGGTCGTGCCCCTGACGCGCATATCGGTCTTCCATTCGGACTCAAGGCCCATGCCATTGACGAAGATCTGGTTATCGGCCCGAATACGGATATCGAGGTTCCAAAGTTGCGGCGCGGTGCGGGTATCTGTCTGTCTTGGCGGCTGTGCGCCACGGATGCGCACGCCCTCAAGCTCGGACACCTGCGATGCGCTTTGCAGAACTACCTCATAACGCAACTCAGGCAGACGCAGATCGCCCCTTATCCACGGGCCATCCTGTGCATTATTGGTGATATCGAGGTTGCCGGAAACGGTCGAACTGATGGCCTCCGAATTGGCGATGCGGGCATTATTCAGCTTCGCATTGAGCCGCAGCGGGAAGTCATCGGCGGCTGCCAGACTGATGAAGCCTGACGCCTCAACCGTGCCGTCACCCGCGCGTCCGTCAAAGCGTTGCAGATCAAGCTGGTCCTGATTGAAGCGGCCCTCAAGCGTGATCTGGCGGATGCGTGTGCCAAAGGTCAGGTTTTCATAGGTCAGGTTATTGCCGCGCACCTGACCATTGAGGCGGGGGGCATTAATCGAGCCTGAGACATCAGCCGCCAGAGCGACATTGCCGCTCATCTGCTGATCAGCAAGACCGGCCAGTGAAAACAGGGCCGAGGCGGGGCCATTAAACCGCAAGCCGCCACTCAGGCTGCCTGACATCAGCTGATCCACCCATGCCCCGTCACCGCCCGGGGCAATAGTGGCATCAACGCGCCCAATGGCTGAGCCCCGTTGCCGCAGAACGCCACGGGCGCGGGTACGCTCCCCATTGAGCGTCGCCTCAAGCTGCATATCAAGGGGCGTGGAAATACTGCCAACCGTGGCCCGGGTCAGATTGTCAAAGCTCAGGCGCACCTGTCCGGTCGGGAAAGCGTTGCCGCGCTGGGTGTAATCGACGCTGCCCGTGGCGGTGCCGCTGATGCCCAGGTCGGGCCTGACCATATTGGCAAGGCTCAGGTCAAAGCTGTCGAACCGCGCCTGAACCTTAAGTTCCTCACCGAAACGTCCGGCCAGATTGACCTTGCCGCGCGGTGTAGCCAGAACAGTCGGGGCCAGAACCCAGTCGTCGCCACGCTTGACGATACGGGCCGGTTTCTCCAGCGAGAACGGCACGCCGCTGGCGTCACCTCTGGCGGCTACCGTGATGACATCACCGTTTAACCGTGCATTGGCCGCCAGATCAAACGGCGCGCCCTTGTCGCCGCTGGCCACCATCTGAATGGTGCCGTCGGTCCCCTTGAGGTCGATTTTCGCACGGCCTTTAGACAGCCACATGTCCTGATAACTGACTTCCGCCAGTTGCACATCGGCGCTAATCAGCGCCTGATCCTCAAGACGGGCCGTGGCCTCGATAATGGCGCGACCGACGACGATTTCGGTTTCGCCCGGTGTGCGGAAATTAGTGGCACGGGCCGATATTTTCGCGCCCTGCACCTCACCGAAGGCCAGCAGGTTGGCCGTGCCGTTAATACCCGTCCCCGTAAGGGTCAGGGTGCCGGTGAAGGGGCCAGTATTGCTCTGGACAATGGTGCCTGCGGCATCAATACCGGCGACGCGGGCCTGAGTGACATCAATGGTCAAAGGCCCCTGACCGGTGCGCACCAGCACGTCAGCCAAAAGCGGGCCATAGGCAGATTCCCCTTCGGCGGTGACATGATAGCCGTTAGTCTGCGTCTCAAGCCGCGCCACCAGATTTTCGATCTGAAGCCCCAGCCCCGGACGCTCGGCACGCAATACGGCGGTCGGCGCCTTGATATTGCCGCCGACCTCAGCCGCCAGAGGTCCATAGGCCTCAGACTGCGCCGTCAGATTGAACCGCAAATTGCCATTCTGGAAATAGCGTCCGCTGGCCGAAGTGAGTCTGAAATCCGGCGCATTCAACGTCAGGCGTTGCAGAATAATGTCACCATTGGCGGCAGTATTGACCGCACCGGAGAATTTCGCATTCCCCCCAAGGAAACCGGCAATGCCCGAATTATCGATGCGCACGGTCTGGCCATCGACCTTACCCACCAGACCAAAGCCACCGCCCGGAAGGGTCTTCAGATCGGCATCGATCACAAGATTCACAATGCCTATGCCATCAATCAAGTATTGATTAATGCGGCCTTTCAAGGCTCCCTGATAGATGCCTTCGCCCAGATCAGCGATCACAATGGCCGTGGCATTGATCTTGTCCGAACGTATCTTAAGATTATCGCTGAGCAGCATATCAC
Organism: Asticcacaulis sp.; assembly: GCA_039206455.1. Taxonomy (GTDB): domain Bacteria; phylum Pseudomonadota; class Alphaproteobacteria; order Caulobacterales; family Caulobacteraceae; genus Asticcacaulis. The sequence goes on along the minus strand of JBCEBX010000296.1, from coordinate 8,933 downwards.
CATCCAGCGCCAGATCGCCGTCAATCGTGACATTGCTGACCAGAGATTCCGCAGCGGCATTGAGACCGGTAATATGTTTGGCACGCGCCTTGACCGGAATTTTGACATGGTCGCCATCAATGCGTGAGCGGCCTTCGGCATGCATTTCGTGCACGACGATGTCATTAAAACCGATGGTCTTCGCATCGATCTTGTAATCAATCAGCGGGCGTTTGAACGGGCCATCGAGATAAAGATCAGCGGAGACATCATTGCCATTAAGGCCCTTGGTGATCGTGGCGGGCTTGAGGACATCGGCCCGAAGCGTCAGTTTGTCAAACCGGCTCTTCCCAAGATCGACCGCCCCCTTGGCCGCCAGTCTCAGACCATCGGATGCCAGTGACACCTGACCATCGGCGCGGCGATCCTTAAATGTGGTCGACAGATCAATCGCCAGCGCTGGCGCAAACAGCGCCTGCATCGACGGCCCCAGAATACGATCGGGATGGGCAATGCCTTTAACGCCAAACAGGCCGTCACGCGCCGTAAGGGCTAGGTCGGCCAGAGACTGCTCGCCTAGTGTGCCTATAAGCTTACCATCCCAGCGCTTCCAGTCGCCCTTACCCTCAAGCGTGGCATTGAGCGGAGCCTCAAGCTTCAGAAGCGGCACAATGGCCCCGTCAGCAGGCGCGTTAATACGCGCCGACAGATCAAGCCGGTTATCATCGGGCGCGGCCTCAAGTTTCAGCAGGGCGTGATCCCCGCGATCCCCGTTCAGGGCCGCGTCAATCTGAGCGCGGCCTTTCTTAAGGTGCGCGTGGCCGTTAAGCGTCAGGGTCTGGGCTTCACCGGTCACCGCCTGAGCGAGATATATCTGTTTGATCTCGACCTTTTGCGCATCAACGCGAATATCCGGCAGCTTAAAGGGCTTGGACTCTTTCTTTTCCGAGGCAATCAGTTCGGGCAGACGCAATAATTCCACGCGATCAGACGATAACTCCCGAACATCGACATGCTTGCCCATCAGCGCAAAGGGCCGCCAGTCGAGCCTTATGGCTTTGGATTGAAAAAAGACGCCGCGCGGATCGGACAGCTTCAGGTCACGCACAGTCATGTCGCCATAGATCGAGCCGTCTATGCGCCCGACCGCGATCTTCAGACCATTGGCTGGCTTTTGCGACGCGACCATATTGACGATGAAGCGCTTGCCCGGTGCCGTATCCAGCGCCACCAGCCCGATAGCCGTCAGCCCCAGAAGCCCGCCGACAATACCGCCGCCCCACATAAACGCTTTTTTCACCGGAAAGCGCTTTTTCGGCTTCTTTTCCGGCTCACGCTTCGGCGCGGGCAGGTCGTCTTCTGGAGTTGGGGGCAAGGTGTCGTTATCGGTCATGATCAGAAAGCCTGTCCTATACCGACATAAAGCGATACCGGTGATTCCCCGTCACGGCGGCTGATGGGGGTGGCAATATCGACGCGCAAGGGGCCGAAATTGGTGTAATAACGCGCCCCGATGCCGACCCCGAAGCGGATGTCTGAAAATTCGGGGAATTCGGCGTGATAGACCTGACCGGCATCAACAAACGGCACAATGCCTAAGTTACCGCCCAGAAAATCCTTGAAGCGATAGCGGACTTCGAACGCCAGTTCGACGGCACTGCGCCCGCCGGTCGGGTCATTATTGATGTCACGCGGGCCAAGCTCCTGATAGCCGAAGCCACGTACCGAGCCACCACCACCGGCATAGAGCCTCCGTGATGGCGCAATCGCCGTCAGGTCAGCGCCATAGATCGACCCAAGTCGGGCGCGAGTCGCCAGAACCAGTTGTGGCGAGACTTCGCGGTAATAGCTGATGTCGCCGATATTGACGAAGAAATTGCCGCCCCCGCCACTTAAGGAGACAAACGGTGTCGCCTGCACACCGGCACGGAAACCACGCGACGGATTAAGCAGGTCATTGGTGACATCATAGCCAATCTTTGTTGGCAGCGAGGCATAGAAATAGTTGTCACGCAGGTTCTGCGTCGTATTCAGATCGAAGGCCTTTTCCTGCGTCGCCAGAATTTCCGCGCCATAGCTCCAGGTCCATTTCTTTTGCCAAAGGGGTGTAGAGACACGCGACACGCTGCCACTGAGCGAAAGCGTCATAGCCTCATAGGAATCATAGGTCTGGTTGGCAAAGCTGAGTCCCGCCTGCACCGTACGGTCGCGACGCTTGGCATTTGAGCGACGGAAAGACGCCCCAAGTCCCTGTTCCTGCGTGCCGACCACGGCGCTGAAGATCACAGCACCCTCAGGCGGGAAGCGGTTTCTGTGCGTCCATCTGACTTCGGTGCGGAAGCCCTGACCGGTCGAGAAGCCGACATCACCGGCCAGCGTGCGCGGCTTGCCGGCGTTCTGCGTCACCTTGAGCGTGACATAGGCCGTACCATCTTCGGCGGTTTCACCCGACAATTCCGGCTCAACCCCTACCGAAGCAAACAGCCCGGTGGCGGTCATGGCTTCACGCAGGTCATCGACCATGCGCACATCATAAAGATCACCGCTCTCAAACCGGCTTAAGGTGCGAATGTGATCAGCCTTGAAGACCGGATCACCCTCCAGCCTTATGCCATTAAAGCGGCTGCGCGGGCCGGTCGTCACGGGAAGCGTATAATCACCGGTGCGGGTCTGCGGATCGATCACCACATCCCTCAGTCCCAGTTGCGCAAACGGATAGCCCTGCTGCGGCAGGGTCAGGGTGACATTGGCCTCGGCGGATTTAATGAGGTCGGCATCAATGGCGTCCCCCGGATTTAGCGGCAAGGCGTCACGGATCAGATTGGGCGGTACGGTCGGATCAGCCTCAATTGCGATCGACGACAGCGTATAGATTTCGCCGGGAACGACCGAAATGACCGCCGTCGCGCGACTTTCGGGATTATCCGCACCCGGCAGGTCAATGCGTGAACGCACCACCGCATCATAATAGCCATGCGATTTCAGCAACCGCAGCGCCAGAATTTCATCTTCCTGCAAACGGGCACGAAGCTGGCTCAGATTGCCTGCCGTACCCTTGCCGTCCCTGAGGACACTGAGATCTTTGAACGTTCGATCGATATCAGAGCCGCCAAAACCTTCAAAACGGGTGTCATACCGTACCGGCGGCGGCGTATCAGAATCATTATTAGCCACGACTTCAGCGTCCGGTGCCGCCGTCAGATCATAGGTCTCAAGCGGCGGCAGGGCGGCCTCAAGCGCCGGATCGCTGAGCGGCGGCGCTTCGGGTAATTCAAGATCACCGGTTATGGTTTCGCCATCTGTGTCCGCAGTCGTCAGGCGTTCATCAACCGGCGAGGTAACAAGCGCCTCATCCGTTTCCGGCTCCAGATCGGGCAGGGCGGCTTCAAAGCTTTCGTCATCAAGGATCGGGGTTTCCGGTTCGGCATCGGTAACCACTAAGGGCGACGCCGATTGCGCCTGTGCCCCTGCCGGAGACAGGGCGGAAACGATCAGACAGGCCAGTATATACGCGCGCAAGATGATATTACCCGATGAGTTCAGCCCGAAACTTAACTGGATTCTTTACATCCACCTCTGAAAAAGGACGGATAGGGTCTGAGGTCAAATAAAAAAGTGATGGGAATTATGGCTTTGCCACACGAAGACCCCGTCAGATAGTCAAAACGGACGAGGGTTTTCACGTCTTTCTCCCGCCTGCTTTGCGGGAGGGTGGCGCTTTGCGAAACGCAAAGTGACGGGAGGGTCACTTGCTTTTTGCGTTTATCAAACCGTCTCTTAGCTATAGCGCGATAAACTCAGGTCAGCGGTCTCGATCTCAGGCGTTTGCCCGCTCACCAGATCACTTAAGACCCGCCCCGAACCGCAGGACATGGTCCAGCCCAGCGTCCCGTGACCGGTATTAAGATAAAGGTTATCATAAGCCGTGCGTCCAATCACCGGCGTACCGTCAGGCGTCATCGGGCGCAATCCCGTCCAGTATTCCCCCGCCGACAGATCCGCCCCGCCTTCAAACAGATCATTGACGACATAACTTAAGGTATCGGTGCGCGCCTTCGGCAGATCGTGGCTGAAACCGGCGATTTCCGCCATGCCGCCCACACGCACCCTTTGCCCGAGACGGGTCATGGCCACTTTGTGTGCCTCATCCATTACGGTTGATACTGGCGCACGCGCTTCATTCAGCACCGGTGCCGTCAGGGAATAGCCCTTGACCGGATAGACCGGTAGCCTGAGCCCCAGAGGCCTGATCAGGCGCGGCGTATAACTCCCCAGACAGCCGACAAAGACATCGGCCTCTATATCGCCTTCCGAGGTCTCAATCGCCCTGATGCGCCCGTTTTCCGTTTTGAACCGGTGAATATCGACGCCGTAACGAAAACGCACACCCCGTTCCACGGCTTTTTCCGCCAGCGCATTGGTGAACATAAAGCAATCACCGGTCTCATCTTCCGGTAAACGCAGGCCACCGACAAGCTTGTCTTTGGCAATGCCGGGTTCAGCGCGCGCACAGGCATCGGCATCAAGGATTTCAAACGGCACACCCCGTTGACGCAGGACCTCCGTATCCTTCGCCATATGATCGAATTGCCTCTGGGTGCGGAAAACCTCAAGCGTCCCCAGTGCCCGATGGTCGAACTGAATACCGGTTTCCTCGCGTAAAGCCCTGTGGCAATCGCGCGAATAGTCGGCAATACGCACCATCCGGTCTTTATTGACGGCATAACGCCCCGCCGTACAGTTGCCAAGCATCTGCAACAGCCAGCCGATTGTACGTGGATCGATAGTTGGCCGAATGATCAGCGGGGCCCGCTTCATGAACAGCCAGCGTATGGCCTTAAGCGGCACATCCGGCGCCGCCCAGGGCGAGGAATAGCCATAGGACAACTCACCGGCATTGGCGAAACTGGTTTGCAGGGCAGGGCCTGCCTCGCGCTCAAGCACCGTGACCTCATGACCGGCCTTGGCCAGATACCAGGCCGAGGTCACACCGGTAACACCGGCCCCTAAGACAACGACCTTCATGACACCCCTCCGCTGTATTGCCGCTGATAGCGCCGCCCCAGCGACGTCAGTATCTCATAGGCAATTGTACCGGCATCCGCCGCCAGTTCATCAAGGCTCTGATGCGGCCCGATCACTTCGACATAATCCCCTATGCCCAGCGCACCTTCGGGCAGGGCGCTGATATCAACAATGATACTGTCCATTGATACGCGACCGGTAATCGGCAGCCTGATGCCATTAAACCAGACGCTGCCCCTATTGCTCAGGGCGCGCGGCAGGCCATCGGCATAGCCCGCCGACAGGGTTGCCAGCCGCATTTCCGTTTCAGCCGTCGCCGTGCCGCCATAGCCGATTTGCGTCCCTGCGGGCACCGTGCGGGTCTGGATGACGGCGACATGCAGGCTTATGGCCGGCTTCATGGGGGAGGGCCGCTCTGCGTTGGGGGCACCGCCATAAAGCGCAATGCCCGGCCGGACGAGCGCCTGACGATAATCACCGCCCATAAAAATCCCTCCGGAATTGGCAAAACAGACCGGCACGTCCGGAAACAGAGCCGTCATTTCCCCAAGCACGGTCAATTGCGCATCGTTTGTCGGATTGTCCGGTTCGTCGGCACAGGCCAGATGGCTCATCAGATAGCGCAGATCGAAATATTTGAGGACGTCAGGGCTTTCAGCCAGAGCGCGGGCCTCATCTGGTGACAAACCAAGCCGCGACATGCCGGTATCAAACTGTAAAACCGCAGGCAGAAACTTGCCGGTATCCCGCGCGGCGTTTGCCCAGTTTTCAATCTGCTGCGGGCTGTTGAGCACGGGAATAAAGCCATGTTCGGCACAAAGCGTTTCTGATCCGGGCAGCAGGCCATTGAGGATATAGATATGGGCATCATCGGCCAGCAACGGATGCAGATCAAAGGCTTCACGGGCAATGGCGACAAAGAAATCGCGGCAACCGGCCGCATAGAGGGTGCGTGTCACTTCCGACGCCCCCAGACCATAGGCATTGGCCTTGACGACCGCACTGGTTTTCGCAGGCGCGGCACGTTCTGACAGGGCTATGTAATTGTCGCGCAAAGCCCCCAGATCGATACCGAGATATCCCCCGGCACCGCCATTTAATTCAACGGGTAATCCCTCTGGCGTTTTAAAACTCATAGCCGCATTCCATTGACGTACAAGGCTTTGGTGACAATCTAACGGCTTCTCCCTTCATACCTCCCCAATTTATTGGGGAGGGGGACCGCGATCCGTAAGGATCGGGGTGGTGGGGTATCTTACTTTCTTCCGAAAGCAAGCCAGACTCCCCATCCGTCTTTGCCGCCTTTAGTTGCCGCACATATATTAAGCCATCCTACGCCTGAAACGGTCGTAAGTTACGGCATTTTACGCCTTATTTTTTCAGATTATCTGCTTAAGCGGCAAATTTAAGCGTGAAAATGACGGAATTTACCGCCCCCTCAGACAAGGTCATCGCGTTCACGTGCCGTAGGCTCATAAACCTTTGTCCCCATATAGATTTCCGAATCGAACTCACCTTCGGTTTTGGCGACCGCCAGCGCCACCACGGCATCAGAAGCGACATTGACGGTGGTCCGCGCCATGTCCATGACCCGGTCAACCGGCAGGACAAAGGCAAGGATCATGGCGACCTGTTCGGGCGTGACGCCAAAGGTCGACATGACAATAGCCATGAGGAACAGTGAGGCCGACGGGATGCTGGCCGTGCCGATCGACACCAGTGACGCGGTCACAAGGATGATGGCGTATTCCGCTGGACCCAGATGGTAGCCAAAGGCCTGAGCGGCAAAACAGGCGAGTATCCCCTGATAAAGCGCTGTACCATCCATATTGATGACGGCCCCGAGCGGCAGGGTCGAACCGGCAATCGATTGCGGCACCCCCAGCTTCTGCGTGGTGCAGTTCATGGTGACGGGCAGGGCGGCGGAACTTGAGGCGGTGGAATAGGCCACGGCCTGCGCATCGGCCATGCCAAAGAAAAAGCGCCACAGCGGCAGTTTCAGCCACAGCTTGATAATGCCCCCATAGACCAGAAGCATATAGGTGATCAGCGCCAGATAGACACAGGCGATCAGCTTGAAGACCGAGGCAAAAATCTCAATGCCCTGACTGGCAACCGTATAGGCCATAAGGGCAAAGACCCCCAAAGGCGCGAACTCCATGACGATCTGAGTGACCTTCAGAATGGCCTCTGATGCCGCCGTAAACACATCGGCGACCGGTTTGGCTGATGGGCCACAAAGGATGATGCCGATACCGAACAGAATCGAAAAGAAGATGAGCGATAAGACATCGCCCTTGACCATG
>JBCEBX010000296.1:0-1613 GCA_039206455.1 Asticcacaulis sp. | reverse complement strand
GCCGAACATGCCGCCGGACGCATTACGCGACCTTTGCGGCACAATGGCCAGAAGCCGCTCGGATATGGTCATCGGCTCAAAGGCCACCGCACCGGCACCGACATCCGTCAGCACCAGTCCGCTGCCGGGTTGAAGAACCGTCCCAAAGGTCAGACCGATACTGACAGCAATCAGGGTCATGACCACATAGAGCAGCAGGGTCTTTACCCCGACCGTCCCCAGACGTTTCGGATCACCCAGTTGCACAATACCGGCCACCAGCGTCGTCATGATCAGCGGCACAATGATCATGCGCAACAGGCGGATAAACAGGTCGCCAAACGGGCCAAGCCAGGTCTTGATCCAGCCCGCTGCCACGGCTTGCGCCTGATCCGGTGCGACGCCGATATGTATGCCCCATGCCTTCAGACCGGCCTGAAGCCCAAGACCGAGCACAATACCGGCCACCAGTGCCATAAAGACGCGTCCCCAAAGGGGAATGGCAAACCACCAGCGGACCATGCAGCTACTCCGAGTTAAGAATCGAAAGAAGATAGTGCCTCACAGGTTCTGACCCGTCGAGGTGAAATATAAGGGCTATCAGGCGGCGTTCGGATGCTTGCGTGAGAAGGTCCACTGTTTGTCATCTGACGCTTCCGGCACGAAGCGATAGCCTTCGTAATCAAAGCCCTTGGCGGCTTCAGGATTGGTAATCCGGTTGTCGATGACATAACGCGCCATCAGGCCGCGCGCCTTCTTGGCGAAGAAGGAAATCATCTGCGTCTTGTCGCCCTTGATCTCAAGGAATTTGACGTTGACCACCCTGAGTTTCAGACCCTTCGTCAAGGCGGCGCGGGCATATTCCTGACTGGCGAGGTTGAGCACCGTATCCGTACCGGCAGATTTGGCATCTTCGCTGAGTTGCGTGGCGATGCGCTCGCCCCAGAAGGCATAGAGGCTGTTACCTTTGGCCGTCTTCAGAGATGTCCCCATTTCCAGTCGATAGGGCCGGATACCATCAAGCGGTCGCAGGACACCATAAAGGCCGGATAATATCCGCACATGTTGCTGTGCGAAATCCAGACCCCCGGCATCCAGTTCGCGGGCTTTTAAACCCGTATAGACATCCCCGTCAAACAGCATGGCCGCCGGTGTCACCGCCTGATCGTCGAAATGGGCAAATCGTGCGCGGTTCAGTTCGGCCAGATTATCAGATATCCCCATCAACGCCTTTAAATCGGCTGATTTCAGCTTTTTTGCCACTTTTAGCAGGGTTTCTGTTTCTTTCCCCAGACGGGGCGCACTGGTGGAAATGTCTTTAGAAACAGGAGCTTCGTTAAGTGACTTGGCAGGGGACAGGAGGATAAGCATGTGTTTTGCACTATGTTAGAAAAAGGTCAGGCAGATCAGAGGTTTATTTGTATGATGAATTTGAAGACGTTTTTGCGCTGTTCGTATCGATTTTAACCAGAAACTAACCTCAGAGACCTATGTTACGTCAAAAGATGGGGCGAAACATATGTCAAGGGGTACAGTACTCGTACTGGAAGATAGCCGCGTTCAGGCGCAATTGATATCAAAGATGCTGGAAAATTGTCAGTGGTCAAGCGTTCTGAGCTTTGATCACAAGATGG
>JBCEBX010000295.1:0-3010 GCA_039206455.1 Asticcacaulis sp. | reverse complement strand
AATGTGCAGGCCACAGGTTTCGTCTGGTCTAAAAGGCCGCTTCCTGATAGCGTTGTCATAGATAAGAAAAAGTACAGGGAAAAGAAGTGATGACGCGTTGGGGAACGACGATAGCCAGCCTTATGGCCGCCGGAACATGCCTTTGGGCTTTCGCCGCGCAGGCTGAGGTAACGGCTATTCAGCTGAATCAAACCGGCTTCACACCGGCATCGAGCAAGACGGCGATTGTCGTGACAGATCGCGAACAGCCCATCCACTGGCGCATCCTGAGTGCTAATGGCATTGAAGTGGCGTCGGGGCAGACCACGCCTTTTGGCGAAAATGCCGGATCGAAAGAACGGGTACATCAGGCAGATTTTTCACGCTTCAGGGCACCGGGGCAGGGCTATGTCCTGACGGTTAACGGCACCCAAAGCCAGCCGTTTGATATCGGACGGGTCTATCAACCGCTCAAATATGATGCCCTGGCCTTTTTCTATCATCAGCGGTCGGGCGTGCCCATCGAGGCGCAATATGTCGGTGAAAAATGGGCGCGGCCCATCGCCCACGAAAAGGAAGTGGTCACCTGCTGGGGGCCTGAGGATCATCGCGGCAATAATTGGGGCGGATGTCCCTATGAGCTTGATGCCTCGCGCGGCTGGTATGATGCCGGTGATCACGGCAAATATGTCGTCAATTCCGGCATATCGGTGTGGACGCTGCTGAATATATATGAATACGGGCTGGCGGACGGATTTGCTGACGGCAAGGTGAAAATCCCTGAGGCCGGTAATGGCGTCAATGACCTGCTGGATGAGGCGCGGTTCAATCTTGATTTCATGATGGGCATGCAGGTGCCTGACGGCCAGAGCCTGACCCTGCCGCTCGGCAATCAGCGTGAGAACCTGACAGCGCTTAAGTTCACCAAGGTCGATGCGTCGGGCATGGCGCACCATAAGCTGCATGACGAGAACTGGACGGCTGTGCCGACGCCGCCGCATCTGGATCGGGAAAAGCGCGGCCTGTCCTATCCGTCTACGGGGGCGACGCTCAATCTGGCGGCCACCGCCGCTCAATGCGCGCGCCTGTTCAAAGGCGTGGATGACGCCTATGCCGAGAAGTGTCTGACGGCGGCCAGACGCGCCTACAAGGCAGCCCTGCGCGTGCCGGATGCCTATGCCATTGATGTGCTGGCCGGAGGCGGCGGAGGCTATGGTGATTATGAACTGAGCGATGAATTTTACTGGGCGGCCGCAGAGCTTTATCTGACCACAGGCGAAGATACCTATCTTGAGGCGCTGAAAGCCTCACCGCATTATCTGTCGGTGGCCGATTTCAACTGGGGCAATGTGCCCACCCTCGGGACCATATCGCTGGCGGTATCGGCACCTGAAGAACTGAAACAGGCGGCGCGGGCGGCCATTGTCAGCCGTGCCAGAGCCTTAAAGGCGGAAACCGCCACGCAAGGCTATGCCGTGCCGTTTGATCGCGCCTATCGCTGGGGATCAACCGCCGATCTCATGAACCGCGCGATTATTCTGGCGCTGGGGGCGGATTTCGCCGATCGTCATGGGCCGCAATATGCGCCTGAAGTGGTCAATCTGACCGACTATGTGCTGGGGCGCAATCCGTTGGGCTTCTCCTTTGTGTCGGGTTATGGCGAAAAGGCCATGCAGCATCCCCATCACCGTTTCTGGACAAATGACGGGACATTGCCGCCGCCACCGCCGGGCGTGATTGCCGGTGGGGCCAACCAGAGGCCGTCAGAAGTTGACCCGGAGGCGCTGAGGCGGCTTGAGGGCTGTCATGTTCAGACCTGCTATATCGACCACATCAGTTCCTATTCGACCAACGAGGTGACAATCAACTGGAATGCGCCTCTGGTCTGGGTGGCAAGCTGGCTTGATGTGCGTGACGCAGGCTCTGGACGGTAAAATCAGGCCTTAATAAGGTTAATTTACGCGAAAGACGCGAGTAGGCTTGTTGCAAGGGTTAATGAAGCGTTAAAATCATCAGCATTGAGCCAGAGTCGTTTTTTAAAGGGTCGCTTTTAAAGGCGCGATGACTGGCAAAGGTATATTCAACGCCGCCAGAAGTCATATTCTAAGGTGCGGCAATGGTGATAAGGAAGACGCTGGTGCGTAACTATACTCTCAAGGCAGGCCTCTCGCTGGTGGCGGCAAGCGCCCTCATGCTGACAAGCGGCGCGGTAGCGGCACACGGCCATAAGCCGGTCGTTAAACGGACAAATCAGGTGCAAACCGAAAACCTGCCGGAACTTCGCCCCTATCACGAAGGGACGTCGGTGGTGGCGGATTCTCTGGGTGAACTGCCTGAGGATCTGCGGGCCATTGCCCGTCCGGGACAATGTTATGCGCGGCTCCTTAAATCGCCGGAGTTTGAAACCTATAACGAGCAGATTCTGGTGGCTGAAGCGCGTACGGAACGGCGCACCGTGCCTGCGGTAACCCGCAGGGTCACGGAAGCGCAGGTCGTTGAGGAAGCCAGCTACTACGAAGAGCGCGTACCGGCTGAATACGAAGTGCGTCATGAGAATGTTATGGTGCGTGAGCCGTCACGGCAGTGGGAAACCACGCGCGGTTACGCCACCGGTGCAGCGCTGGTGACACCGCATGAGCATCGTCCGGTGCGCTATCGCGCCGATGGCACCTTAAACTGGCCCGGCAAGCATGAAGTCATGGTGCCGACCTCTTATGAAACCACGCAGTATCTGCATCAGGGCAGTGCCCAGACCATCTATTGCCTGACCGAAACGCCCGGTGAATACAAGAAGGTCAAACGCAAGGTTCAGGTCAGTCCTGAAACCGTGCGCCGCGTCGAAGTGCCTGCCAAGGTGCGTCATGTCGAACGCACCGTTATCGACCAGCCTGAGCGTGTGGTCGAAGAGCATATCCCGGCCATCTATGATAATGTCGAACGCACCCGCGTGGTAAGGGAGCCTGAGCCGGTATGGCGTGAAGTCTTGTGTGAGCGTAACGCCTCACCGGAAACCATTCGCGCCCTGCAATAT
>JBCEBX010000294.1:10643-12075 GCA_039206455.1 Asticcacaulis sp. | reverse complement strand
ACATTGAAATGTACGCCCCAGTCGTTCTGCTCGACACGCTTCCAGACACGCTTGCCGGTGGCCAGTTCCAGACCCGCAACCCAGAAAACCTGACCACGCGGGGTTTGCAGATCGTACCACAGCCACTTACCGTCATGGCTGAAGAACTCATGGCCCCAGATTTCCATATTCTGGGTGCGTGTATGTACGCTTTTCAGATCGGAACCGTCCGAGCGGATCAGCTTGATGCGATCCACACGGTGCCAGGGGCCTTCCATGCAGAAGCGGATCTGGTGCGGGTCGGTCGGTGAAAACTGAGCGTGACCGATCCATTCGACGGTCGAATAGATGACCTTGCGTTCACCGGTTTTGATATCAATGGTGAACAGTTCCGCCGGTACGCGTGCGGCCCAGCGTTCGAGCATGCGCACGCCCTTGGCCTTGGCGAAATTCAGCGGCTTGCCGTCCGGCCCGACCGCCGCATAGTTGTCGCTCCCGAACTGGGTCGGGTCAGCGCTGCGTTGTTGTATGGCCTTGGCACCATAGGCGACCGTGCCGAGCAGAAGCGTGTCATCGGCGTTTAAGGCACTGATATTACCCGCAGGGATACGGGCGACCTGACGGGTCTTTTTGGTGTCGATATTGACCGCGTAGATAGTTTTCGGGCGATCCGCCGGTTCGCCTTCGCCGGCATCGGTGACGGAATAAAAGGCCTCACGCGATTTACGGGCGGTGAACATCAGATCGGCACCGGCCTGCTCCACCAGTCGCGTCACCTTCCAGTCGCTGAGGCGTACCGACTGAATGCCGGTCGAGGAGCGAATGACCATCACATCGCCTTCGGGCGTATAGACATTACGATAGAAGTACATGCCGAGCGAACCGGCTTCTTCGGTAATGCGGATAATGCGGTGACCGGTTTTGGGGTCTATCCAGTCCTTTGGAATACCGCCTGAGGGCGGGATAGCCGCAGGCGCCACGGTCTGGGCCTGCGATGTGCCTGATAATCCTAAAATCGAAGCGGCCCCGAAAATTCCCCCTCCAAGTCCTTTAAGTGCCGAACGGCGTGTTCCGGTTGTCATGGTGCTACTCCTTACTGAGGGGTGAAGTTAAAGGTCTGGCGAGCGACATAGGCGTCCCAGTCGGCGCGCGATTTGAAATCAAGACCACCGTCCCAGCCTGCGCCCATGTAATAGACAAAGGGCTTGCCCGGCGTGACGCGCAGCAGGATCAGATAGTTATCGGCATCCTCGGCAAAGCCTTCGACCATGGCGGGGTCTGCGGCGATGGTGATGCCGTGGCTGCCATAGGCCTCATGCGCCGGTTCCCAGAAGCTTAAGGTGCCTGCCTTGGCGTCGCGGGTTACAAAGCCTGCACCATTGGCGTTGCGACGTTTCGAGATACCCACGGCCACGATCAGCGGATCAGAGGTATCCGACTGGATATGGGATTC
>JBCEBX010000294.1:2876-10633 GCA_039206455.1 Asticcacaulis sp. | reverse complement strand
CGATTCCATGCGCGTGAAATTGGTGCCGAGTGGCAGGGAGAAGGTGCGGGTTTCCCAGACCTTGCGCACCACATCCACTGGCCAGGGGCGGTAATCGACCTTGAAGCGGGCTTCGTCGCCGCCGGTTTTCAGGATCTCGTAGGTCGAATAGTTGCGTGAGGTCCACAGCTTGTTTTCATACCAGATGCCTAAGCCACCGGTACCGCGTCCGCGCCCGACATCGTAGTAGTCAAGGCCTTCGCCACGATCGACATGATAGTTGGGGAATTTCAGCTGACGATCCATGAACGGCCAGCGCACACGCTTGGCCCAGACATCGATGCCGGAGCCAGACGGGGCTTCGCGGGCCTCAAGCGCCGGGCCATAGATGCGGTGGGCGATGCGGTCGTTTTCCCACAACAGGTCATCGAGACGGTCGGGCGCAAAGCGGGCCACGGCGCGCGGTTTCTGATCGGCTGGCGCAGGCGGGGTCAGTTGCTCAACGGCTGAGGGGCGATTGAGGGTGGCCGGGTCATAGGCCAGCGCACGGGTGGCCTGCATTTCCTTGGCGCGGCGGGCCTTTTCTTCTTCGCTGATGACCGTCACCGGCGCAATGGGCTGTGGCGTCGTGGCGAAGATGGTCGCCTCACTGTCACGCGGCAGGGGCGCTTCGGGCAGGGTCTGTGTGGGCTTATTCAGGTCAATGACTTCGAGGCCCGCCAGCAGATAGGCACCGGTGGCATAGGGGCCGACCTCATCGGGGCGCGTATTGACCGGCTGGTCGCCGGTTTTCTGCGCCGCGCCGATCAGGCCGTTGGGCAGGACATGGCGGTTGAGCGCGGCCCAGCCTTTGAGCACCGCCGGTTCATAGGTTTTGCGATCCAGCAGGCCGTGATTGATGCCCCAGGCCAGCGCATAGACAAAGAAGGCAGAGCCTGAGGTTTCGGCTTCGGGGTAATGTTCGGGGGCATTGAGATCGGCGCGCCACAGGCCATCTGCCTGTTGCAGTTCAAGGACGCGGGACGCCATTTGCGTGAACTGTGTGGTGTAGTAGTCGCGGCCTTCAAAATCGGCAGGCATGGATTCCAGTACGCGGGCCAGACCGCCCATGACCCAGCCATTGCCCCGCGCCCAGTAGATCGGCTCACCGTTCGGGCCTCTGTGGCCGGTTTTGAAGCGTTCATCGCGCAGGAACAGACGCTCTTCGGGCACCCAAAGGCGTTCAGCCGTGCGCCGCCATTCCTTGTCCATGGCGCGGATATATTTCAGGTCGCCTGTCAGGGCCGATTGGCGCGCCAGAACCGGCGGGGCCATATAGAGCGCATCACACCACCACCAGATCAGGGTGTCAGTATCCTGTGGGCGGTTGAGGTGCGGGATCATGAAATCAAGGCGCTGTTGCAGGGGCATCAGCACGCCCTGCTGACCGCGACGGGCGTAAAGCTCCTGATAGAGGTCACCTATGGCCAGATCATCGGCATTAAGTAGCAGGCGCTCGGCGCGGGCACCGCGAAAGGCGTAGTTATAATGTTCAGCGGTGGCGGTCAGGAAGCGCAGAGTTTCTTTGTTGTCACTGACGCGCGCCAGACGGGCGGCTCCGATGTAAAAGGTGGCGGCGACCCAGTTGGAGGAGATTTCCGACAGATTGCTGCCGGTCGAAAGCTGGATCGGGCGGCGGCTCATGTCGGCGATCTGTGAGGCGGCGACATATTCAAGCACCGGCAGGACTTCGGCCTGAGAGGGGCGTTTGGTCGCTGAAAAATTGATGGCCGGACGGGTTGGCGTCTGAAGCCAGACAGCCTCGATACCGGCGACCGGCGTGGTTTGCGGCGCATCAACGGCAATCGCCGGAACCGCGCTTAAGAGAACACCCGCGGATGCAAATGAGATCAGGGCTTGGCGAAAAGTCTTGATGGCAAGTGTCATGAGGGGATGTTTTCCTTGGGCTGGCTCCTGAACACAGATAGCCATGTTACGGGAGGCGTGGGGATTGAGATAAATGTCCGGCCTTACGCAGGTAAGGCCGGACTTAAGGTTTACACAAACATATCAGGATCAGAAGCTGGCAATGATCCCGAAGTAGTAACGACGTCCATAATACAGGGTATCAAAGACGTAAGGCGTTCCACCACCGATGTTACGCAGATCATCGGGTGCGTAACGGGTGATGGTGTCATCCAGAAGGTTCTTGCCTTCCGCGAAGAACTCCAGATTTTTGTTCACCTTATAAGAGGCGCGGGCGTCAAGAGATTTGGAACCGTTCTTGTAAACCGGTGTAACGGTTTTGAAGTAGCTGGTTGCACCACCGTATGGCGGAAGATCAATCCCGATTGCCCCTTGTGTGGCCTCGTTAGGGACGCGGTTAACGCCTTCGGAGGCATCGATGCGGTCGTAGAAGAAGTCACGCTTCTGATAAGCAATACGTGCATTCAGGCGACCATCGTCGTACCAGAAATTGACGTTGTAGTAGTAGTCGGATGCACCACGTGGCGGCAAGGGTTTGCCGGTCATAGGATCAACGGCGGTGAAGCTTTCGTTAGATTCAGTCGTTGAATAGTTGAAACCGGCACCAGTGTATTTCAGAACGCTAGGCAGGAAGGTGAATGCCGTGCGCCCTGCTACTTCAATACCTGTTTGCTTCAGACCTCCAGCGCCGTCTTCGTAAGTGGGGGTGATATATTGTTCCCCTTCAAGCTCATACTCAGGAAGGGTTACGTTTTCAGGCTTGCCTGTTTTGATGTCAATAGAATAGGTCGCGATACTGAGTTGCGTGTCGCGGTTTGGATACCATTCCAGAGACAGGTTTTGGGTGTTTGCCTCATAACCCTTGAGTTCAGGATTGCCGATCCGACCGGTACAACGTCTTTCGAGCGTTGGTTCTGCCGCGCCGCCATCAGGATCACTGTCATCTTCCCAATAGTCTCCGTATGACGCGCCCAGACGGTTAAGCGTTGCCTGATCTTCAGGGCTGATGAAGTTACAGGTTGCCGCCGAAGTGCCTGTCAGTTGAGCCATGCTCGGACGCGCACGCTGTTTTGCCGCAGAATAACGAACAACAAGCTGGTCTTCAATCGGCCAGACAGAGAGATTGAAGCTCGGCAGGAAGTCTTCGGATTCACGCTCAATGTTCGTAACCCGACGAGAAACAAATTCAGGGGTCTTGACGGGGTTCAGGCCTGTCTCACCAGCGTCAATTCTGGCGACAATATCAGCATCCAGAGTTGTGCGGTTGATCACAATAGACGGTGCGGCATCGACTTTGATTTTCTGATAGCGCACGCCAAGGTTAGCCATAACGTCCATACCAAGGACACGGGTTTCGAAATCACCCATGATGTAGGCTGAGGTTGTTAGCTCGTTAGTTGAGTAACTGGGGCGAGTGTAAACATTGCCGTCTGACGCGATACATTCAAAAAGGCAGTCGAGGTTGTGCGCGCTTGTATCAGCATATTTGCCCAGAACGCCATAGAGTGTAGAGAAGTCGAACGCTTTCCAGGAGTTGATCAGATTGCCACGATCCGGCATGCCGTTAAAGTAATTGGCACCGGGTAAGGTGATCAAGCTAGAGTTGATCATTTCTTCATATTGCGCACGTGTGAGCATGTGCTCTTTTTCAAGGCGATCTGCACTCGTGGCATTAGAAGTGTTAAGGAAACTGGAGCCGAAATTACAGGTTGTGGCAATATCCGGATCGCAGACGCGGATGAAGTCGAGGCTGCGCGCACGTGAGAGTGTAACTCCTGGTGCAATATTGAAGCCGCCTTCACGCCATGTCTCGTTCTGACGATCCGTGTAGGATGCACCGAACTTCAGGGTTTTCAGTGGGCCAAAATTCTCGAAATGGCGGGTTACATCCAGTTGATAGTTCCATTCATGGTTCTTATCAGCCTGAGGTGTATATTCCAGACGGGCTGTGTTTCCGGGGTTCTGGAATACACCTGCACGGCGTGGACCCTGAGCCGCTGTGCGGCTATCCGCACTGGTCGGATAGAAAATTGCCGGATCGTTCAGGTCCATGTCCGGCACTTCAAAAGTCCACAAACCATTTTCCGGAATCATGTACAAATGAGCCTGAGGAATGGAGGCAACAATCTTAAACGCATTATCGGCGCGCTCACCTTTGGAAAAGCCGTACTGGATGCGGGCCTTGGCCAACCATGCACCGCTTTTGAAGTCGGCCCCTAGCTGGCTGTAGTGCTGTTCATTGGTACGCTGAATGTCACGCACCTGACTGTCATAGTTTAGTGCGGATATACCCCCATTTGTAGGAGTGGCTTCTGCAATGAAATCAAAGGCCGTGATGTAGTGTTTGTCATTCACTACTACATTTCTCATATTGGAGAGCATATGTCCGTTGAACTGACACCCATTCACGGGCGGTGGATTCCCGGAAGCTGCTGATGCACAGGTTGAACCGTTTGGAGAAATAAGCTGAAGGTTATAAGCTTGGAAGTCCTGTTCACGGATATTCGGGTTGTAAGAGGCAAATACCGTCAGATCATCGTTAACACGGAAGTCGGCACGCAACTGGAAAGAGGTCCGCGTATCCTTGCGGTTCTCACGACGCATGCGTGGCAGAGACGGTGCAAAATCCTCCCACTGGGCGTAACAGTTCAGGCGGCTGTTGATGCCAGTGGTTGGCAGAGCCGCACAGTCCGCCTTGTTTGTGATGGCGGCGGCAATGGGATCATAAGGCGTTGTGAAAGATTTTTCAGGCGAATTATCGTGGTCTCCGAACGGTTGATAACCGACTTGCTTATCGGAAACGCTGTTGAAGTCAGTCGAGGTGCGCTGATCGTCGTAGGTGAAGTTGAACAGAAGGCCTAAGCGATCATCGAAGAACTTACGTGTCGCAATAGCGTTGACACGTGGCGACCAGTTTCCGTCCAGCGTATTCTTCTGATATTGCAGGTTCAGCTTATACAGGGGCTTAGAAAAATCGAGGCCTGAGCGTTGTTCGATGCGCACTGTACCACCGACACCGCCCGGATGCATGTCTGCGGTCTGGCCTTTAATAACGTCAACGCTCTTGATCAGATCGGAAGACATATCCCCAAGGCCGGTCACCGAACGACCGTTTTGTGCATCGGTCGGCAGCATGGACATGCCATCGACTTCGATACGGATAAGGTCAGCGGTCTGCCCACGAATAGTAAAGCCGCCGGTATCACCGGCGTCACTGACGTCAAGTGCTACGCCCGCGATGCGCGCAACGGCCTCACCGACGTTTTTGTCGGGGAAGTTGCCGACGTCATCGGCGACGATGGAGTCTGAATGGGTGGCAGCGCGTTTTTTGCGCTGAATGGCCGACTGTTCGGCGCGGCGGGCACCGACGACGACGACTTCCTGAACGTCGTTCGCGGCGGCATCCTGCGTCTGGGCCGAAGCGGTGCCGCCGATGGTCATGACACCGGTGGCAGCCGTAAGCGCAATCAGTGACGCTCCCAGCTTTAATCTCATTGTGTTGCCCAAGGCTTTTTTCATGGTTGTTTCATCCCTCTTTTTTACCGCCGTAATGGCGGTGTTCTTTAGTTGCTATGTCGACGGGCCCATTTGTCTCCATACCCGCCGAAACTTTCACGGCCTGTTTTTAAAGCAGACCGTAATATGCTTACTTCCGCTCCCGCTTAATCCCCGGGGTGCTGGATCACCCAGCCTTCATAGGCGTCGAGGGCCTTTTGCGGATGGGTGTTGTACCAGGAATAGCCGTTGCGACGGCCCTTCGAGATTTCATTGACGTCGTCGTGGATATTCTTGCTCCAGTCGCCAAAGATCGGCAGGCCGGTCTTAAGGTCGTAATTGCGTGACCACAGGGGGCCTGCGCCCGGTTGCGCAATCAGCTTGCGGCCTTCGTCGTCACTGACCTTGGTGAAGGCAACATCGTAAATGGCCTTGGATTTCAGCCATGCCACACCGGCATGGACTGCAGCCCTGATCTCAGGTGAGGGGTCAGGAAAGCGCATGAGATAAAGCAGTACGTCCGTGCTTTCGGCGCTGGCCAGAGAGCGCATCTCATAATTACGCGCCGAGATTGGTTGCAGTGTCAGGGCGTCAACCTGTTGCGGCCAGACGGTCTTTTTACCGTCAACAATCACCTGAGACTTCAGGATGACCGTAACCGCACGTTCGCTGGCCTGACGGGCTTTTTGACGTACGTCATCGGCAATGAAGGCAAAATCGGCATGGCCTTCGGCAACATCACTAAGGATCATGGCCGCTTCGGCGACGACATTGTCATTGAAGGTTACGCCATCATGAAAGCCGCCCTCAAGTGGGTAGTTTTGCGGCCAGCCGCCATTGGGATATTGCGCCAGCAGGAGGTAATCGACACCCTTGGCAATGCTTTGGCGATATTTGTCACCCTCAGGCCCCGGCAGATGCGCCTGAACACGCCCGAGGAAGCGCATTTCGGTAGTGGTGGCGCCATTGTCCATGGAGCCGACAAAGGTCCAGTAGCGGTCGCGCGGTTCATCAAAGCTGCCCTTACCGACCTCCATGGTCTCTGCATTATTGGCATAGCGCTGACCGGGCAGACGCGCCGGGCCTGTACGATCCTGATTTTTGCTCCAGCCGCCGGTCGGGGTCTGAAAGCTCACGATGGTGTCGGCAATAGCGCGAGCCTCAGGCGTGGCATACCACGCGCTTTCCCTATTGAGCGGCATTTTGGGGCTGCCGGCTACGGGCGGCGGTGGCGCGGCCTGACCGGCGGGCAATTCAGCGGCCAGAGTGGCGCGGTCAAATTGCTCCTGTTGTTGTGAGCGACGCAGGTAAACTTCCCATGCCGCGCGCTCAGAGGCGGGCAGAAGGTTTAAGCGTTCAAAGCTGACTTCGGGGGCAGGCTCGTTGACACCAATGACCGCTGACATGGCAGAAGACGCCACCATAAGCGCGGTCAGGGACGCAAGTCCCGCCTTGTATAATACCAGCATTTCCGTCCCGTTATTTATATTCTTGTTTCAAAATGGATACTTTAAGTGTGACGGGCTGTAAACGAAAATGCTCATTTTCGACGTAATTTTTAAAATAGTTTTCACAAGTAAAATGCAGAAAATCCGGTTATTCTTAGTGAAATTTTTGCCGCGATTTCGCGCTGAGAATGATTATTTTTGCTGACTTATGCGGGATTGGAATCGTTTTCCCGACCTTTGGCGTTGCATCGGTTGCGGCTTGAAACTAGACATATGACAACAATAAATGCCCGTATTTTTGCTCTGCCGACGTCACGTCGTGCCTTTCACGGCAAAATATCGTATCAATTATGGGGACGTTGTTTATGACAGCCCTGTCATAAAACCGTTCTGCTACAGGAAAAATCACAGGAAGGTTTCTATGCGTGCGCGCTTTATATCCCGACGTCACCTTATGTTTAGCGCCGCAGCGGCGGGCATTGCTTTTTCCGCTGGTTTGCCGTCAGCACGGGCGGCAACGTCAATTGATCGCAAAGCCCTTGTACAGCGTCATAATCCGTCACTGCGTACTGTTGATCCCTCAAGCCCGCTTATGCTTGGTAATGGTAATATCGGGTTTACGACGGATATTACCGGCCTTCAGACCTTCACCGATCCCTACAGTGCCATGTCGCCGTTACTGACTGAAGCGCAATGGGCCTGGCACAGCTTCCCTAATCCGCAGGGTTTTAGTGTTCGCGATACGCAGGTGCCGATTGAGGTCAATGGCGTGACGCGGCGTTATGGCTATATAAAGAGCTGGGATGAAGCAGCCACCAATCCGGCCTTTTGCAGCTTGTAAGCCGTGTTCAGCCCTGCCATGCCGCCACC
>JBCEBX010000294.1:0-2866 GCA_039206455.1 Asticcacaulis sp. | reverse complement strand
ACCCGGCCTCCATCCGCTGCCAGCGCGCAGCTTTGGTGTCGCGCCAGGCCTTCCGGTCGAGCCATAGGCGGAAGCCGCGGCCGACCGGCCCCTCCTCGGACGCCCGTGCTGGGGAAACGCTGTCGGACGCCACCAATCCGGCCATTGCCTATATCCGGGAAAATCCACACCGCTTTTCACTGGGGCGTGTATCGCTTGATCTGAGGGATCGGGCCGGAAAGCCCGCGCGGTTTGAAGATATCAAAGACACCGCCCAGACGCTTGATCTGTGGAGCGGCACCCTGACCAGCCGGTTTGTCTATGACGGTGAGGCGGTAACGGTTGTGACGCGCGTTCTGCCGGATCAGGATACGATCATGGCTGAAGTCGTGTCGGGGCTGGTGGCGCAAGGTCGGTTGGGGGTTGTTGTCCGTTTTCCGGGGGTAGCGAAATCGGTTAATCCCGATCCGGCAGACTGGACTAATCCTGACGCTCACAGCACGACCGAAGTATCGCGTCGTGCGGGCGAGGTGCGCCTGAAGCGTCAGATAGATGATACGGTTTATTATGCGGCCATCGGGGCGGGTCAGGCCACAATTGAAAACACAGCATCGCATACCTATCATGTGGGCCATAAGGGCCAGAAGCGTCTGACGGTAATGGCGCAGTTCTCATCTGAAGCCGGTGCGGCCTTGCCTTCAGAAGCGGTGGCGCGGGCCAGTGTCGAAACGCACTGGGCCGATTACTGGTCAAACGGTGGCATGGTCGATTTTTCTGGCTCAACAGACCCACGCGCTATTGAGCTGGAACGAAGGGTCATCCTGTCGCAATATCTGATGGCCATCAATGCCTCGGGCGTCTTTCCGCCTCAGGAAGAGGGCCTGTTTTCCAATAGCTGGAATGGTAAGTCTCACCTTGAGATGCACCCCTGGCATGCGGCACATTTCGCCCTGTGGGGGCGGCCGCAACTGCTGGAGCGCAGTCTCGGCTGGTATGTTGGTTTCCTGCCCAAGGCGAAGGCGCGCGCCGAAGAACAGGGCCTTAAGGGGGCCTGGTGGCCGAAGATGATCGGGCCGGATGGGGTCGATAGCCCCAGTAAGGTGTCACCCTTCATCATGTGGCAACAGCCGCATCCGATCTATATGTCGGAACTGTTGTACCGTGCCGGAAGCAGTACGGCGGAGAAGGCGCGGCTTCTGACGACCTATGGCGAACTGGTGGCCGAAAGTGCCGCCTTATTGGCGTCCTTTATGCAGAAGGATGCGGCCTCGGGCCAGCTACGCCTTGGGCCGCCGGTCATTCCGGTGCAGGAGAACTTCGATCCGTTTGCAACCTATAACCCGCTGTTTGAAGCCTCATACTATCGCTGGGGCATTGAAACGGCGCAAAGCTGGCGTGAGCGTCAGGGCCTTGGTCGGCGTGCGGACTGGGATGCGTTGCTGGCGCAGTGGCCGAAGCCTGCTCAGAAGGACGGGCTTTATCTGCCGACCGAATCCCAAACCGATTTTTGGGACAAGGCTGCCGGTGAGGTGTGCCGCACCCATGCCGCCGAAGGCTGTCAGAACCGCGACCACCCGTCTTTCCTAATGGCGCTCGGCTGGTTGCCGGGGCGCGATATCGACAAGGCCGTCATGCGTAATACACTTGATCGTATGAAGCGTGACTGGGATCTGCGTCAGACATGGGGCTGGGATTATCCGATGATTGCCATGACGGCGGCACGTCTGGAGGCAGGCGATGAGGCGATTGACTGGCTGTTCTTCCCTGCGAAAAATAACCAGTTCGGCCTGAGTGGCATGACGCCGCGTGTGCACCTTGACGCCCATGCGGCGGCCTTTGTGCCAGCGGCGACGGGAGCGGGGCCGGGGGCGTCTTCGGATGCCGGGCCGGATGGGCCGGGTTATCAGCGGGCGGCAGAGACCTATTTCCCGTCAAACGGTGGCCTGTTGCTGGCGATTGGTTTGATGGCTGGCGGCTGGGACGGCAGTACAGGCCACGCACCGGGCTTCCCGAAATCGGGCTGGAAGGTCAGGGCTGAAGGCCTTCGGCCACTGTTTTAAAACACTAAAAAAGCCGCCTGATCCGAAGATCAGGCGGCTTTTTTTTGGAGCGCAAAACAGGTCTTATCTTACCAGACTGACGCCCATCAGGCCGATCACCACATCATTGGCTATGGTGCGCACTGTGAGGGATTTGAGAGTCTTTGACGGGTCAAGATCGAGATAAAGCAGGTTGGCGGAACCGCCCTCAAGCTTTTCACGATCGGCATAGCCCTTGGTTTGGGGCACGAAGATCTTGCCGGTTTGCATATCGTAACGCACCGGCACTTCGCCGCACAGACGGAACTGATAGTCGTCGATGAAGAAGTCGCGCTCAACAGGCCACCAGTTATCGGGATTGCGCAACTCAAGCTTCGCCGTCATGCCGTCCGTATAGGTGACCACGACCTCGCCATTGGTAATCCGGCTCTGCATCTGGTTGGTTGAACCGGCCATCATCAGATAGGCGCGTTTGGCCTTGCCCGACAAGGCCACCTCGGCTTCATTCGGGTAATTGTCCCATTGCGAGGTAAACAGGATGTTTGGCCCATTACCCGCTGGGGTGCGGAATTTCAGGCCATTCAGGGTCGTGACTTCACCACCGGCGGCACGCAGGGCATCGTCCTTAACGTGGAACATGTCGTTCACATTACCAGCCCAGCCGCCAATACCTTGCGCGGGCAGAGCCATGGACACGAAGGGTGAGCGAGGTGAGCGGTATTTGCCCATCTCATAGAGGGTGGTGACCTTATCGTTAAAGGCGGTACTGATATCGACCGGTTCGGTTGTGATGGTTTGACCGGCCTCAGCCCATGCGGGGGTTTTGATCGGGCAGGCCTGAGGTGGCG
>JBCEBX010000293.1:0-12085 GCA_039206455.1 Asticcacaulis sp. | reverse complement strand
CCGATACTCACCAGAAGACTTAGGGCCGCCAGAATGGCAAAGGTCAGGGCGACAATCTGCGTCAGGTCACGCCCCTTGTAACGCGCCCCCAGATACAGCCCGAACAGGGTGGTAAAGGCCAGCGCCAGAGAACGGCGGCTGGTAACATCCGGCGCAATCGACCAGAACAGCGACGCATAGCACAGCCCGATCAGTATGCCGCTGATGAACACCGCCGGTAAGGCCCGCATGAACATCGGCAATCGCAACAGCACAAGCAAAAGCGTCAGCCCGTAAACCGGCAACCACAAAAGCCTCAGCCAGGCCGATTCCTCACTGCCCGCACTATCCGGCGCAAACAGCGGTGCCCATAAGGCGTTGGTAAACATGAAGATACAAAAGCCGGTCAGCAGGGCTTCGGCTGTGAATATCCACAAACTCAGTCCGCTGCGTTCCGGAGCCGGCGCCTGTGGGATAGGGTCATCAAGATAGGCGGGCATACCGGCTTGGGGAATCCATGCTTCAGTTCAGAACGTCCCTTATACAGACGAATCCTCAAGAGGGCTTTAAGGATTTCTCCTCCCTATGCGTCAGCATGGGGAGGTGGATCGGCGCGGCAGCGGCGAGACGGAGGGGTATCTATGCTTAAAGCGTCGCCCACCCGCAAGCAGACTCTAAAACGGGCTGAATTTTTCCATCAACGACTGCGTCACCGGTGCCGCCTGCATGCGCGTGACATCGCCGCGCCCGCCATAGGATATACGGGCCTCGGCCATTTGCGTATGGCGCACCGTATTGGCCGAGGAAATATCCTCAGGCCGCACAATGCCCGATACCGTCAATTCACGCACTTCGCGGTTGGTACGCACTTCCTGCGACCCCTGCACCACCAGATTGCCGTTCGGCAATACCCCCGTCACTACCGCCGCAATGGTCAGATTGATCTTTTCGGCGCGATTGACACTGCCCGAACCGGAAAAGCTGGTCGAGCCATTGGCCGACAGGGCATTTTGCGGATTAAACTCACCCGGCAAAATTTTCCCAAGGCTCGACTCAAGCCCGAAAACATTGCCGACACCGGCACTATATTCGTTATCGCGCGCCCGTGCCGTGGTGTTCGAGGTCTGGGCACGGTCATCGATATTGATCTGCACCGTCAGAATATCGCCAATGCGGCGCGCCCGCTGGTCATTGAAAAAGGCCCGCGCCCCCGTCCGCCATAACGTATTGGCCGATGCCGGTGACGCATGGTTTTGCGCTGTCAAAACCGGTTGTTGCTGCGGCACAAGGGCGGCCGGATAGCCCATACCGGTCAGTTGCGGGCCATGCACGGCCTCACCGACCGAGGCACAGGCCCCGAGAGACACAAAACCCGCCAGAACACAGACAGCGACAAAAGACTTACGCATGACATTCACCTTATTTGGCACCTTATCTGGCGGAATAGAGAGATTGATTACGCAGCTGTGTGGCCGTCTGGCCAATCACTGCCGAGCCGGGGCCGGTAACCACCACCTCGACCATTTTCTTTGACTGGGGGTTCTGCACCATCAGCACATCACCGACCGACGCATCCTTTTGCGCCACGCCGCTCATGCTGAGATTCAATGCCCCTGCCGTCCAGGTCACGCGCACCTGCTCGGAGCGCTTGATGACCACAGGGTTAGACAGATCCGAACCGCGCACCACCGCCCCTTCGCGGATCGGATAGCGCACACTCTTGCCGATGACGTCTGCGGCCTCAAGACCGGCACCCGTGGCCATATGGCTTTGCACCGGCTGGTAGGAAACATCCGAAGGCCCGACAATCTCATTGGCCCCCATCGAGCGGCTGAAGACCAGCATCTCACGGGTGCGGCCCGCTTGAGCCTTATGACTTGTGGCCGAAGACCCATCCGATCCGGCACTGACCACAATGCGGCGCAGCCCTTGCGGATTATCCCAGTAAGCACCGGCCTGACGGGCCATGGCCTGAACGCGACCGGCATCAAGGACAGCCGTTGGCCCGACGCGACTGCCCAGCACGACATGGGCCGCGTTTCCGGCATTGTCGAACACATCGCCAATCGTGACGCGTCCGTCGGCATCGGTTATCTGAGGCTTCAGCACCAGAACGCTTTGCGCGGAAACAGGGTGCGCAAGACCAAGCATGCCCGCAACGGCACCGGTCAGCATCAGCATATAGACGGATCTGTGCATGGGCTATCCTTCCGTTATGACCTGAGCTGTGAAGCGACCGACAGCATTTCATCGGCTGTGGTGATGACCTTTGAGTTCATCTCATAGGCCCGTTGCGCCACGATAAGCGCGGTGATTTCTGACACCGCATCAACGTTAGAGGCTTCGACATAATGCTGCATCAGCGTGCCGTAACCGATCTCACCGGGGGTGGCGATATTGGCCGGGCCTGACGCGCCCGACTCAAGGAACAGGTTGTCTCCGATCGCCTCAAGACCGGCCTCGTTATAGAAGGTGGCGATCTCAAGCTGACCCACGACCACCGGCGTCGTCACCCCGTCCTGAATGACCTGCACCTGACCGGATTTGGAAATCGACACATCGGTCGTGTCCTGAGGGATGGTGATATTGGGCTGCACCAGATAACCATCCTTGGTCACGATCTGCCCCTGATCATTGACCGCGAAATTACCGGCGCGCGTATAGGCCGTTTCCCCTGACGGCAGCAGGATCTGGAAGTAACCCTTACCATCAATGGCAATATCGTAGGTGTTCTCGGTACGCGTCGGTGAGCCTTGCGTCATGATGCGATAGACACTGCCCGTCTTCACACCGGCACCGACCTGAATACCTGTAGGCACGACGGTACCGGTCTCCGAAGACTGCGCCCCCATGCGCTCGACGTTCTGGTACAGCAAATCCTGAAATTCAGCCCGCTGACGCTTGAAGCCGACCGTGTTCATGTTGGCGATGTTGTTCGAGATGACCTCGACGTTCATCTGCTGGGCGGACATGCCGGTCGTAGCGGTTCTCAAGGCGCGCATAGTCTGTCTCCTACCTCACTCTTAGCGTCAGGCCGAACGGCCAAGCCGCTCAACGGCGGTGCGGTTTAATTCCTGATTTTGTTCGATAATCTTGGATACTGAGGCATAGGCCCGGTTGATTTCCACCAGCTTGGTTATCTCGGCAATCGCATTGACGTTCGACGCCTCAAGCAGGCCCTGACGCACACGCGCATCAGTCGCCGGCACCGGCGGCACATTGGTCGTCGCGGCAAACAGATTGTCGCCGCGCTTTTCGAGATCGGCCAGATTGCCAAAACGTACAACACCGATCTTGCCTACCCGCACAGCCCCGTCTTCGGCGCGCTGGCTAACAATACCGTCCGGTGAAATGGTCGGTTCGCCATATTGCGGATTAAGCCGGATTTCACCGCCGCCATCGCCCTGCACCACAAGGCCGTTCTGCGTCGTCAGCACGCCTTCGTTATTGACCGTAAAGGCCCCGTCACGGGTATAGAGATTACCGTTCGCGCCATTGACGACAAAGAAAGCGCCCTCGCCATCAATCGCCAGATCGTAAGGATTACCGGTCTGAAGGAAGGTGCCCTGCGAAAAGTCACGGCCAATGCCCTTATCAAAGGCAAAATGGGCAGCGGTCTTGATCGGGTCGTTAAAGGTCGGGCGGCCACGTTCCGGACTGACCAGAAGCTGCTCGAACTTATAACCCGTGGTATTCATATTGGCGATGTTATTGGCCGTCACATCCAGTTCGCGGCGCAATACCAGCTGACGCGACAGGGCTACATAGGTCGTATTATCCATCCGGCGCGTCCTTTCCTTTATGAGCGTTAACCATACTGATTAAGGTTAAGCAAAAGGCGTGCCAGACGGCACGAATGAATAGATTCCTGTTTTTTAACAACTATTTTTTACATGCGCAGAATACCCCAGCAAGAATGGGTAAATCCTGCCGGGTAGATTGCATACCTTGCCAACTTGTTGGGGAGAGGTATCGCCACGATGTAATCGCGGGTAGTGCGGTGTCTTTCAGTGACGCAGACAGCCCCTCGTGATTTCCACATAGAAAAAGCCTCCGGTCGTTAAACCGGAGGCTTTTTCTATGCCTGACAATCAGGACTTGATGACCATACAATCCAGACGCTTGGCTTTGATTTCCTTACAGGCGTTCTGGGCTTCGGCCTGAGTGAGGCCGGTAAAGCGTGAACGATACCAGCCCGCTTCTGTCTTCGTGACTTCGCGGTTAGCCGTTTTGAGGTCAAAACGCTTTTGCAGATTGGCCAGCCAGTTATCGGCCAGAGACTTCTGCTTGAAGGCCCCGACCTGAACGCCCCAGACCGCATTCGGATTTTTCTTTTTGGCCACAGCCTTGGCTGCGGCCTGTTTAGCCTCAGGTTTCGGGCGCGTCAGCGTATCGACAACTGCGGGCGCATTGGCCGTGTTGCTGCTCAGACGCTGCACGGTCGTGCTATTGTCTTCATTTGCCCCCAAAGCCGCATAGAGCGCCTGATTGGAACCGATGATGTTATAACGCGGTGAGCGGAACTCAGCTTGCGCAATGGTGATCGCCTCACCCTTGTCACGGCGGTCAATAACGTCAAAACCCGTCTTCATCAGTTGGGTAACATGTTCCCGACGCTGCGCCTTATCCGATCCGCCCAGCATGACCGAAATCAGGCGCCGGTCACCCTTGCGCTGCGAGGCCACCAGATTATAGCCCGCCGCGCGGATAAAGCCCGTCTTCATGCCATCTACACCCGGCATGGCCAGAAGCGGATTGTGGTTATTAAAGGTGCGGCCACGATATTCGATGCTGCGCACGTGGAAATATTCATAATATTGCGGATAGTCGCGCATCACCGCCCGCGCCAGAATGGCGATATCACGCGCACTTGAGACCTGACGATCATCCGGCAAACCCGAGGCGTTGACGAAATTGGTGCGCGTCATGCCAAGCTCATGCGCCTTAACGGTCATCAGGGCGGCAAAGCGGCTTTCGCTTCCGGCAATATGCTCACCTAACGCCGCCGCCAGATCATTGGCCGAATAGGCCGCCACAAGGCGCATGGCCATATCGACCGTAATGGTTTCACCGGCCCGAAGCCCTGCCTTGGTCGGCGGCATCGAAGCTGCGTGCGGCGATACCGTGATCAGGTCATCGGGTTTCACTTCGCCACGCGCCATGGCCTCAAAGACCATATAAAGCGTCATAACCTTGGTGATCGAGGCCGGATAGCGCGGGCTATCGGCGCGCATGGAATAGAAGACTTCACCGGACTGGGCGTCCACAACGATTGCGGCGTAACGTGGATTATCCGCCGGATCATTCGCCAGAGCCGGTGTCGCCACCAAAGCAGAGGCCACCATCAGTGACACCACAGGTTTAAGCGCCCGCACCATAAAAGAGGGTTGTCTCATTCCGCCCCAAAGGTCTGACCAATTACGCATCATACTTTGTCCTGCCTAAACTAAACGCCACGAGTCATTGTCTGCCCGGCTACGCTACGGATTTACAAAGCTCTGGAATCTGTCCGTCCCGTCACTAACCATAAGTCTGAAAACGGAATTTGTCAGATTTTTTTACTCTGATAACAGAACACGCCCAAAACCTTACCAAGTCCTTATTCAATGAAGGCCTTTTCAGGCTAAAATGCGTCCGAATTCGTCTGAAAGGGGCAAAACTGTCATCACAATTACGTCACCATTGTGCAGTGCACAAATTTTGTTGACTTCATGCTGCGCGTGCGTTATACACAGGTCAAATTTGGCAGACGCGTTGCATATGGATTGTCGGCCAAACGGGTTAAAGCCCCTTATCTGAGATCTGCGTTCCCCCCCCCCTAACGTTTTACGGAGATACCTCCATGTCTGCAGAAGAATTCAAAGCCACCACCGATCGCGTTGCTGCCGCTGGCAATCAAGCTTTCAAAGACGGTGTTGAAAAGAGCATCGGCGCACTGAACGAACTCAACAGCCTGTCCAAGAGCAATATCGAAGCTCTGGTCGAAAGCTTCACCGCCGCCACCAAAGGTGCCGAAGCGGTTGGCGCACAGACCGCAGCCTTCACCAAGAAGAACTGGGAAGAAGGCGTTGCCGCTGCCAAGAGCCTGTCTTCGGCCAAGAGCGTACAGGAAGTCGTTGAACTTCAGTCCGCTTACGCCAAGAAGTCGCTTGAATCCTACGTGGCTGAACTGAACAGCCTGACCGAAACCCTGTCGGCTTCGTTCAAGGACAGCTTCAAGCCGATCAACACACGCCTTACGGCCTCGGTCGAAAAGTTTCAGTCTTTCCGTTAATCGGAGAATCTGAGACCTCAGAGATCAAAATCCCCGTCGCAGGCTTGCGGCGGGGATTTTTTATTTTCTGCTCACGCGAAATTCATGTCGCTTTGTAACGAGTCTCATTAAACTGTGATTGAATAATACCGCCTTTGGCCCGACACCCCCTTAACAGCGACAAAGTTTGCACTATCTTGAATACTGAGACGAAGACAAAAACAGAGGTAAAGGTGACGACACCTATGGTGCACAGAATGGCTTCACGTCCTCCGAAGGTAACGGATGGCGATAAGCCCGCCCATGCGCCCTTCGCCATTATCGATGCCAAGCCCAAGCCTCAGAAGCCCTCTCTTTATAGGGTTTTAATACTCAACGACGATTATACGCCCATGGAGTTCGTGGTGTACGTCCTTGAACGGTTTTTCAACAAATCGCGCGAGGAAGCCACAGTCATCATGCTCCATGTCCACCAGACGGGCGTGGGCGTATGCGGCGTTTATACCTATGAGGTGGCGGAAACCAAGGTCGCGCAGGTCGTGGACATGGCCCGTCGTCATCAGCACCCGCTTCAGTGTACGATGGAAAAGGACTGATTTCTGATGACGACGAATCCTAAGCGTTCATGGCGTCACCAACATCCCCTCCAGTGTACGATGGAGAAGGATTAATACCCGTAGCGTACCCTTAGTAACCTCAGCTCCAAGGAGAGGCCGTCATGCCATCGTTTTCCAGCGCCCTCGAAGAAACCCTTCACCGCGCCGTCGGTCATGCCAATGCGCATCACCACGAATATGCGACCCTGGAGCACCTGTTGCTGGCCCTTGTGGACGACACCGACGCCGCTGGCGTCATGACCGCCTGCAATGTCGATCTGGTGAAACTCCGCACAGCTCTGGCAACCTATATCGAGACCGACCTTAAGTCTCTGATCGTTCCGCAATCCGAAGAAGCCAAACCCACCGCCGGTTTCCAGCGCGTCATTCAGCGCGCAGTGATTCACGTCCAAAGCTCGGGCCGTGACGAGGTCTCCGGTGCCAATGTGCTGGTGGCCATATTTTCGGAGCGCGAATCCCATGCCGCCTTCTTCCTGCAGGAGCAGGAAATGACGCGCTATGACGCGGTCAACTATATTGCCCACGGCATCGCCAAAAAGCCCGGCGCATCCGAACCCCGTGCCGTGCGTGGCGCGACCGAAGATACGCCGCCTGAGGACAAGAACGGCAAGGCCGCCTCAAATGACGCCCTCTCGGCCTATTGTGTTGACCTCAATGAGAAGTCACGTCACGGCAAGGTTGATCCGCTGATCGGTCGTTCGGCCGAAGTCGAACGCTGCATCCAGATTCTGTGCCGCCGCACCAAGAACAACCCCCTTCTGGTGGGTGATCCCGGTGTCGGTAAGACCGCCATTGCCGAAGGTCTGGCCAAGAAGATCGTCGATGGCGAAGTCCCCGAAGTTCTGGCGGGCGCGACCATCTACAGCCTCGACATGGGTACGCTTCTGGCAGGCACCCGTTATCGCGGCGATTTTGAAGAACGCGTCAAGCAGGTCGTCAAGGAACTTGAGGCCCATCCCAATGCCGTGCTGTTCATCGACGAAATCCACACCGTCATCGGTGCCGGTGCGACGTCCGGCGGGGCCATGGATGCCTCGAACCTCCTGAAGCCGGCTCTGGCGTCGGGTGCCCTGCGCTGCATGGGTTCGACCACCTATAAGGAGTACCGTCAGCACTTCGAGAAGGATCGCGCTCTCGTGCGTCGCTTCCAGAAGATCGACGTCAATGAGCCGACCCTTGATGACACCATCAAGATTCTGAAGGGCCTTAAGCCTTACTATGAGACCTTCCATAATCTGAAATATACCGATCCGGCCATCAAGACGGCGGTTGAATTGTCGGCACGTTACATCACCGACCGTAAGCTGCCCGATAAGGCCATTGATGTCATCGACGAAGCCGGTGCCCTGCAAATGGTACTGCCGGAATCGAAGCGTAAAAAGGTCATTGGCCCGAAGGAAATCGAAGCGGTAATCGCCAAGATCGCCCGCATTCCCTCAAAGTCGATCTCCAAATCCGACACCGAGGCACTGCGTGATCTGGAACTTGACCTGCAACGGGTGGTCTTTGGACAGAACGAAGCCATCGCCCAGCTGTCATCGGCCATGAAACTGGCCCGTGCCGGGCTGCGTGATCCGCAAAAGCCTATCGGTTGCTACCTGTTCTCCGGTCCGACCGGCGTGGGTAAGACCGAAGTGGCTAAGCAACTGGCGTCAACGCTCGGCATCGAACTGCTGCGCTTTGATATGTCCGAATATATGGAACGCCATACGGTATCGCGCCTGATCGGTGCACCTCCGGGCTATGTCGGCCACGATCAGGGCGGGCTTCTGACCGATGCCGTCGATCAGCAACCGCATGCGGTTGTCCTGCTCGATGAAATCGAAAAGGCCCATTCGGATATCTACAACATCCTGCTTCAGGTCATGGATCATGGCCAGCTGACGGATGCGGTAGGCAAGAAGGTCGACTTCCGTAATGTGATCCTGATCATGACCACAAACGCGGGCGCTTCGGACAATCAGAAGAACTCGATCGGCTTTGGTCGCGGACGGGTCGAAGGTGAAGATGACGCCGCTATCAAGCGCCTGTTCACACCGGAGTTCCGTAACCGTCTCGATGCCATCGTGCCCTTCAGCCAGCTTAAGCCCGAAGTCATTTCGCAGGTTGTCCAGAAGTTCATCCTGCAACTGGAAATGCAACTGGCTGACCGCAATATCTCGATCGATCTGGCCGAGGATGCGGCAAACTGGCTGGCCGAAAACGGCTATGACGAACTCTATGGTGCACGGCCACTGGCCCGCGTCATTCAGGAGAACATCAAGAAGCCTCTGGCGGATGAAATCCTGTTCGGCAAGCTGGTGCGCGGCGGACATATCCTTGTCAAGCTGGCCGATGGCAAGATCGCCTTCGACATCACTCCCGCCAGAGACAAGAACAGCTCCAAGGCCGAAACCGTGGATTAAGGCCCAGCGCTCAATCCGAAAAAGAAAGCCTCCGGAATATTCCGGAGGCTTTTTTCTGTTTTGATTTTCTATTTCGGTGCCGGTGGAAGTGTCACCTCAGGTCGAGGTAGCGTATTGGGCCAGTTAATCGAAGGTGGCACCCGCGTGAACCCTTCCACAGGGCGCGTCTCCACATGCCCTGCAAAATACATATCCATAAAGATCATGGTCTTCTCCGGTTTTGACCCCGCGCAGGTCACCTCATATCTGTCTATAATATTGTCATAAGGTCCTAGGCCTACACTTCCGCCCCGATGAAAAGCTGGCACCTGCCCGTCTTCGCACCTCAGTTGCGCCAGATAAGCCCTTTGCCCTTGAGGCATGCTCACCCGAACAGGATTTTCTTTACTCCCGAGCGGATAACCCGCTTCTGCCTTCTGGATACGCTTCGCCATTTCGTCTGGCGACAATGGCTCACCAAAGAGGCTCTGGAATGCAGAAGATGAATTTTCTTCAGCACCCCCTGCAGGCGGCACGCTCGCGCAGCCACTCAATGCCACCAAGACTGTAATCAGAAAAATATTACGCAGTAACATATACCCCCTCCTGATGATTTTGAACCCTATCGATCCTGTGTCCATGGATTATCACCGCACGCGGAACAGTGCACAGGTAAAATGTACCATATTTTTAAAGGGAGCTTACCGGTTGTCATAAGCGGTTGCCTACATGACGGGCAATTTAGCTTCTTAGCGATAAACACGTAATCAACCAAAGAAAATACGACAAACGAAACAAGCAGCGCCAAGATAAAATGTATCTTTAGTCCGTTATACAACAAACAACACAATGCAAAAAACAGCAGATTGGATACTGTTATTCTTGCAATAACACCCCTATACGACATACTCCCCCCCCTTAAACTCACCGTCTTGATTTAAACGCGTGGGCAATCGTGCCGTCATCGAGCCAGTCAAGCTCCCCACCGACCGGCACCCCGCGCGCCAGATGGGTAATACGCACATCCGGCGACACTTTCGTCAGGTGGTCGGCAATATAATGCGCCGTCGTCTGGCCTTCGACGGTTGCAGGTAAGGCCATTACCACCTCCTGCACCTGACGGCCTTCGACGCGTCGGAACAGGCCGGACAAGCGTAAATCTTCGGGCCGCACCCCATCAAGCGCCGACAAAAGCCCCCCCAGCACATGATACTGACCACCAAACGCGCCAACGCGCTCCATGGCCCATAACGCCGAGTCTTCCTCAACGACACAGATCATTGTCCGGTCACGTGAGGGATTGGCACAGACCGGACAGGGGTCCTGCGTCGCCAGCGACCCGCAGTTCGAACAGGTGGTCACCCGTTCTGCCGCATCCTGCATCGCGGCGGTCAATGGCAGCAATAACTGCTCACGCCGCTTCAAAAGCGCCAGCGCCGCCCGCCGCGCCGAACGCGGCCCAAGCCCTGGCAACTTCGACAGAAGCGCCATCAGACGTTCAATTTCAGGCCCTGCGCCAGACGCCATAAACGGTTAGAACAACTTCGGCAGCGGCATATTGCCGAACGGGCCAGCGGCTTCCTTCATCAGGCGCGACGATTCCTCATCCAGCTTTTTACGCGCATCGGCATGGGCGGCAATGATCAGGTCAGACAGAACCTCACCCTCATCGGCATTCAGAAGGCTCGGGTCAATCGTCAGGGACACCAGCACACCAGCGCCTTTAAGCTCAGCCTTCACAAGGCCCGCACCGGCCTCACCGGCAACAACGACCTCGTTCATCTTGTTTTGCGCTTCAGCAAACTTTTCCTGCACGGCCTGAGCCTGCTTCATAAGGGCGTTCAAATCCATCAGTCATTATCCTTTTCGTCAGTATCTTCAGGGGGTGCGGCATCGGCTGCCAGCACCGGTGCCGGTTTGTTGCGCACACTCAATTCTGCCTTGGGAAAGGCCGCCAGAAACGCCGACACGAACGGGTCTTTTCTGGCCGCCTCAAGAACTTCCGCCCGTTCGCGCTCATCACGCTCACGTACCGTTTCGGCCCCGCCACCACCCTCGGTGGCGATCAGCCAGCGCTCGCCCGTCCATTCTTTCAGCCGTGCCGACAGCTTACGCGCCAGATCAATCGGCGCATGAGGGGCCGGCTCATAGGTAATCGCCCCGCGCTGGAACGACACCAACCGCACATAACGTTCGACATCGACGCGCAAACCAATGTCGCGCTTCTCGCCAATCAGGGCCAGCACATCCTCAAAGCTGTTGAGCTGAATCTGCGGCAGAACCGCCGCATGGGTACGCAAGGCCGCGCGCGGGCCAGAACCGCCACCGCTTCCACCGCCAGACGAACCGCCGCCGCCCAGCAGGTTTTCACCGGCCTCCAAACGCTTCAGAAGCGTCTCTGGCCCCGGCAGATCCGCCGCATAACAGATACGCACCAGCGCCATTTCGGTTGCGGCTGCCGGATCAGGCGCGCGCCGCACCTCCTCAAAGGCTTTCAGCAGCAGCGTCCACAGACGCGACAAGGTGCCCGCCGACAACTGCGCCCCCAGCGCCGTTACGCGCGAAGCCGCCTCCTTGGGCAGACGCGTCGCTTCGGCCCCCAGCACCTTGGCCACCGAGGTTGCATGGCAATATTCCAGCAGGTCGCCCATGATCTGCGACGGATCGGCCCCGAACCCGTACAGCGTCCGAAACGCCAGCAAGGCCTCCTGAATCTGACCGGAAATGATATTTTCAAACAGGCCCAGCGTCGCCGAGCGATCAGCCAGCCCCAGCATGTCGCGCACGGTTTCCGCTGATACGCTCTGACCTTCTTCGGCCTGCACCAGCGCCTGATCGAGCAACGACAACGA
>JBCEBX010000292.1:6087-12090 GCA_039206455.1 Asticcacaulis sp. | reverse complement strand
GAAAGGGGGCGTCAGGCAAGCCAATGCCGTTCAGGGAACGAAAAGGTTACCGGTCTGGTTTGGTGCCGGAAATCAGGGAAGCACGCTCGGTGTCGCTGATCAGACGCCACTGACCTTCGGGCAGATCGCCGATATGAATGGGGCCGATGCGGTGGCGATAAAGGTCAATGACCCGCAGTTCGCACATATCGCACATGCGCCGGATCTGACGATTGCGGCCTTCGGTCAGGATGAACTTCAGCGTCTGTTCGCCTATCTGCTCAACGCCTGCGGGCCTGAGCTTGCGGCCGTCCAGTTCCAGACCATGCCTGAGCCATTTTAACTTGGCCTCAAAGATCGGGCCGCGCACGCGGACGATATATTCTTTTTCAAGCTCACTGTCGGGGCCGATAATCGCCTTGGCGATCACCCCGTCCTCGGAGAGGATCAAAAGCCCGTGCGAATCCTTATCGAGGCGTCCTACGGGGGCCAGTCGTGAATGCTGATCAGGCCACTGAGTCAGTTGTCCGTAATGGTTAGGGCGGCGAATCATGCGCACGGCGGGGGTTTCACCGGCTTCGGGCTGACCGGAGACAATGCCCAGAGGCTTATTATAGATGACCGTCAGTTTGGTGCCGCCATCGTCCTCTAACGTCAGGGTCTGACCCTTTTCGATCTTGCGACCGGCGTCGGTGACCACTTCGCCATCAACCCGGACCAGACCATCGGCGATAAGCGTATCGGCTTCACGCCGCGAACAGACGCCGGTCTGCGCCAGCCATTTGTTGATGCGCTGCGGTTCATCGCCGGTATAGGTGCGGGTAAGGGACATGGGTAAAACTCCTGCGCCCCTCCCTAGCCAAAATCAATCCATTCTGCCACGATAAAAGCGGCGGCAGAGATTTAAGGGCGAGGGGGCATGCGGCGGTTATTTTCTCAAACTATCGTTTTGAGCCTTTGGGTAGTGCTCTTTTGCACACTTATTGGTTTTGCGGCATCCCAGTGGTGGTTCTTTGATCTATTCACGCCCTTCCGGCCACAGGCCCTCATATGGGCTGTTCTGATCTTGCCACTTGGGTGGTGGCTAAAATCAAAACCGACCGTGACCTTATGTACACTTATAGTTGCCTTAAATCTGATGGCTATGGGCGGTCGAATAGCGGCCTTTTCACCCACGTCGTCACAGGAGGCACAGGCCGACCAGATTTCGATTTCCCGGACTGTCCTCTTTGCAAATGTGAATCAAAACAACAGGGATTATGACCGCCTGAGGCGTGTTGTTAAGGCTGAAGCGCCGCATGTGGTCGTGCTGGCGGAAACCGATTCCCGTTGGATTGCCGGTATTAAATTAGCGGAGGCTGATTTTCCTTACCGTCACTTAGAGCCGCGCAACGATCTGTTCGGTATGGCCATATATGCCGATCAGCCGTTCACGGCGCATACTCATTATGTGGGCGCGTTACAGTTACCCTTGGTCCATGCCGAGTTTGAGCATTATGTGTTGCTTGCGGTTCACCCCATACCGCCCCTGAACAGTAAGTTTGCGCTCGATAATCAGCTATATATGCAAACCCTCGCGGCCCTGACGGTTCAAAGCCAGAAGCCTGTTCTGATCACGGGCGATTTTAATGCCAGCCTGTGGTCTCATGCCTTGCAGCCTCTCGCCGGAAACAACATAAAATCGCTGTCGCCGTCAGGCTGGGGCTACACCTGGCCAACGAAGTTCTGGCCTCTGGCGACGCAGATTGATCATGCGTTCATTAAAAATATTCCGAAAGGCAAAACCCGCATACTGGGCGACATAGGCTCAGATCATTATCCGATCCTGACGCACATGGAACTCTCAGGCCGATCGGTTGGTAAGTGATAAGGACCTTAAGGCGGTTCATTTTGAAGCAATATTTTTTGTTATCTACCCATTGATTTTGCGGGTGCGAACACAATACTGTATCTTCATTGAGTACAGTTTGTGTGGAGTGATTATGTCTGCCCCCTATAAAATTCTGGCTATTACCGGTTCCCTGCGTAAGGCCTCGTTTAATACGGCCCTGCTGAATACGCTGGCGGCCACGACCTATGATGATCTGACGATCGAAGTGGCCGACATCAGCGAAATTCCCCTGTATAATCAGGACATAGATGTTGAGCCGGTATTGCCCGCCATACAGACCCTGCGCGATCAGGTGGCAGCTGCTGATGCCCTGATCATTGCCAGTCCGGAATATAATTACACCATGTCGGGTGTGATTAAAAACATCATCGACTGGCTGTCGCGTCCCTATGGTAAGGCGGCGGTGGTTGGTAAGCCCGTACTGATTATCACGACTTCGCCCGGTTCGACCGGCGGCGTGCGGGCGCAATCGCCAATTCGCAGCACACTGGCGGCCATTGGTGCCTATCCGCTTGGGGGTGCCGAGATCATTATTGCCGCGGTAGACAAAAAGATCACCGATGGGCGTTTCACGGACGAAGCCAATCTGACGTTTATCGCGGAGAGCCTCGAACGGCTTAAGGCTGAAATCAGGGTGCGTCAGGCGGCCTAAAGGCGCTCGACAGGGCTTACAAAATCTAGGCTAAATGGGGCATTATCCGTAAGGGTGATGCCCTTTGTTTTTTAGCGGAACAGGAATGGATATGAAGCTCTTTGCCTTGTCGTTCAAAGCCGCCTGTCTGGCGACGGTTCTTCTGACGCCGCTGGCACAGGCGGAACCGCTTAAGCCCTTCACCTATCAGGACATGGTGTCACTTGACCGGATGTCCGGCCTGACGCTTGATGCCACCGGTCGTTATGCGGCGTTTCAGGTGCGGGCCACCGACCTTGAGGCCAACAGGGGTGTAACCTCGTTGTGGATCAAGGATGTCGATCATCCGCAAACCGTTGAATACCGTCTGGCGATATCCGACGGCGGTGCCTTTGCGCCGCAATGGGGGAGGGATGGCGCGCTCTATTTTCTTTCGGCGCGCTCAGGGTCGGTACAGGTGTGGAAAACCGACCTCAAAGGTACAAAGGCCACGCAGGTCACCGACCTGCCGCTGGGGGTAGGGTCATATAAGTTGTCGCCAGATGCGAAGGGGCTGGTTGTGTCCCTGTCGGTTTTCCCTGAGTGTCACACGGATGCTGAGGGCGAAATCGGTTGCACCCTGAGGCGTGAGGCCGAACAGAAAGCCTCCAAAACGACGGGCGTAATCTATGATCGCCTGTTTGTGCGCCACTGGGACGAATGGAAGGACGGCACACGCAACCATCTGTTTTATATTTCTTTTGCCGGAGGTGAGCCTCTGGCCCTGACCGGCGGTTTTGATGGGGATGTGCCGTCCAAACCTTTTGGCGACGAGAGCGAATATAGTTTTTCGCCGGATGGACGTTCCGTGTTCTTCTCTGGCCGTGTCGCCGGTCAGAATGAGCCGCGCTCGACTAATTTCGATATTTACCGTGTCGACCTGGCCCACCCTCAGGACATTGCCTATAATCCGAGCCTGTTGCGAGCCACGCCGCCACTTAACCTGACCGAAGCCAATAAGGCGTGGGATACCGGCGCGGTGGTATCGCCGGATGGGCGGACACTGGCCTATCGCGCCATGCGGCGTCCCGGTTTTGAGGCCGATCAGTTTGGTATTTACCTCAAAGATCTTGTGAGCGGTGACACGCGCCGCATTGCCGCTGACTGGGATCGTTCGGCTGAGACACTTGAGTGGTCTGAGGATGGTCAAAGCCTCTATGTTATCGCGCAGGATGTCGGTCAGACGCGCCTGTTCCGCGTGGATGTAGCGACGCAGACCGTGATGCCGCTTTCGGCCTCAGGGCGCATTGAGGCCTTTGCGCAAAAAGGTGACAGTTTTGTTTTTCTTAAAAACAGCTTGCACCGTCCGGCACAGCTTTATCGTCAGGGGCCGCGCGACCTGTTTATTGATCATGAACCGCAGGTCATGACGCAGATAAACCGCGATCTTTTGGAAAGTCGTGATTTCGGCACCTATGAGCAGTTCAGTTTCAAGGGCTGGAATGACGAAACCGTCTATGGCTATGTTCTGAAACCCGCCAACTATGTCGAAGGGCAAACATACCCGATAGCCTTCCTGATCCACGGCGGACCGCAGGGGTCGTTTTCCGATTCATGGTCCTACCGCTGGAATCCGGCGACCTATGCCGGCGAAGGCTTTGCGGTGGTGATGATCGATTTCCACGGTTCAACCGGCTACGGGCAGGCCTTTACCGATTCGATTACCCAGCACTGGGGCGACCGGCCACTTGAGGACCTGCAAAAAGGTTACGCCCATGCGCTTAAGGCCTATCCGTTTCTTGATGCGGATCGGGCCTGTGCGCTGGGGGGATCATATGGCGGCTATATGGTCAACTGGATCGCCAGCCAGTGGAAAGCGCCGTGGAAGTGTCTGGTCAACCACAATGGCGTTTTTGATACGCGCGGTATGGGCTATGCCACCGAAGAACTGTGGTTCTCGGAGTGGGAGAACGGCGGCGATGTCTATAATCACGCTGAAAACTACGATAAATTCAATCCGGCCCTGCACGCCAAGGACTGGTCTGTGCCGATGCTGGTTATCCATTCTGACAATGATTTCCGAGTCATGCCGGAACAGGGGATAGGCACCTTTACCGCCCTTCAGATGAACGGCATCAAATCAAGGATGCTGCGCTTTCCCGATGAAAATCACTGGGTGCTCAAGCCGCATAATTCGCTGAAATGGCATCAGACGGTGTTTGACTGGCTTAAGGAACATACAGAGGCGGGGCAGTAAGATGGTCTCACGCAGGGGGATGATGATCGGA
Source organism: Asticcacaulis sp. (assembly GCA_039206455.1). GTDB lineage: Bacteria > Pseudomonadota > Alphaproteobacteria > Caulobacterales > Caulobacteraceae > Asticcacaulis. The sequence continues at coordinate 7,322 of JBCEBX010000292.1, read as the reverse complement.
GGGCTAACCACAGCGGGTATCGCCGCTGGGGTGGGGGGACTGTCACTGTTGGCGCTACCATCCACAGGCTGCGGTTGCGAACCAGAAGCGTTTCCTGATATTTCTAAAATTGAGGAAAAGACGGGGCTGACAATCGGGGTACACATTGCCGGTCGCTCGCTGTTCGCCGGTTACCGTGATTATCATCGCTTTGCGCTTTGCTCGACCTTTAAATGGATACTGGCGGCGACTGTCCTGCGTGAGGTGCAACAGAACCGCCTTAGGCTCGATCAGATGATTAGTTTCAGTAAGGCCGATCTGGTACCGCACGCGCCGGTTACCGAAAAATATCTCACGGACGGCAGACTTACGGTTGAGCAACTTTGTCACGCCATATTGGTCCATAGCGACAATGTGGCGGCTAATCTTTTGCTGAGACAGATCGGCGGCCCTGAGGCTGTGACGCAGTTCTGTCGGGATAACGGAGACACGCTTACACGCCTTGACCGCTATGAGACGGAACTCAACAGTAATCTGTCGGGTGATGAACGCGATACGACTACGCCCGAAGCCATGTCCAGGCTGATGCTGCATATCTTCACAGGCGAGTCACTAAGCCGCAGCCACACAAGACGAATTGAGAACTGGATGCGCGAATCCCAGACCGGTAAGGCGATGATACGTGCGGGGACGCCTAAAATTGCCGTTGTTGCCGATAAAACCGGACGTGGAGCCAATGGCGCGGTCAATGATGTGGCCATCATTCGTATGCCGAAATATGGCCCGTTATTCCTCAGCATCTATACGACGGGTGGCACCCTGACGCCTGAGCAGCATAATGCGGTCATTGCCAATCTGACCACTTACATATTCAAAAAGTTGCGTTCTAAGGCATAAACTGTCTGGCCATTTTGGCGTTAATCAGCATATCCCGTTCCCCATAGGTATCGGATGGTTCAATCTGACTGTCCTCATGCCATTCGTTGAAGGATACCAGCAATACCCAGTCAGGTCTGGCGTCAATTGCGGCCAGCCAGAATTTCGCAAGGGTTTTGCCTTCGTCGCGTGGCACGACGGGGCGTTTTTTGCCGCGCCCCAGTTCGCGATCATCGAAGGCCGGTAATATGGTGGCGGTGGTGCGCACCAGAGGCGGGGTTTTCTGTGCCTCAACCCAGTTTTTGTAAAACCGTCCGCGCCACAGGCTGCGGCTCAGGCGCCATTCAGCGGCTTCGAACTGGATAGAATAGATATGCAGA
>JBCEBX010000292.1:0-6077 GCA_039206455.1 Asticcacaulis sp. | reverse complement strand
AAATAAAAGGCCTCATCCAATCGCGATCTGATCGCCGCGCGCGCCTTTTGCCAGCCCTCAAGCCCTATGGTCTGGATCACCCGATCAAACAGGAATAGCACCGGTCGCCCATCGACCTTCAGCCAGGCGGGATGATCGGCATAGCGTTTGTGCAGGTAGGCGATATCTTCGACCAGCATTTCTACGGTTTCCGCCCGCTCAATATAGGCGGTAGCCGTTAAGCCGTGTGCGTCCAGCACCTTAAGAAACGGGCCTAACTGTTTGTCCGTGTGATCGTTTTGTCCCCACCACGAGCAGATAAGCCCCGTCAGACCGGCTTTTTTGGCCTCATCGGCATGGCGCTGCATGACCTTTGGATCAAGGCTGTCATACAGGCCTGATGCTGGATAGTCCGGCGATTCCTCAAGCGTACGCGCCTTAAGGTCAGGATTGAGCCAGTGCTGATAGCTGCCGCTGATATCGGGGGTCGCATACCAGCCATAATAGAAAGCCAGAATCTCTTTGCGACGGCTCTGGGCAAGGGCGCGGTCGAATACGGGGCCAATAAAGGGCAGGGCGCACAGGGTGGCCAGAAGGTGACGGCGGTTCATGTACCCTTGCCTTTCATTGTGTGGCCTTTCGCTTTTTTGCGGATTTCCTTGAGTTTAATCCCCTGACGTAATGACAGAGTGCCATTCATCGCGCCCTTGTCCGGATCGGCAAAGGCGCGGCCATAGGTTTTCACACGCTCGGACACACTGTCTATAAAGTCGGTTTCCCATTCTGACAGATCGACACCGGCTTCAGCGGCCGCCAGCCTTGCCCGTTCCAACGCGCGAAGTGTTGATTTCTGCAGGGCCTTTTTCTGATCGGCAGGGGCAGGGGGCGCTGCCTTTAGCGCGGCACGGCTTTGCAGGGGGGCTTTGGACTGCAAGGGCGCTTTCTGGCGCAGGGGCTTACGTGGCGTTTTTGAACTAAACGCCATAAGCCTGCCCGCTCAGATTAAGATAGGTGCCCATACCGTTCATAAGAAACGGTAATCGCATAAAACGTCAAGGTGACGCCTACAGCCCGCCAATAGCCGAGAGATAAAGATCGAGCAGGGCTTCTTCTTCCTCGCGCTTGATCCGATCCTGCTTACGCAGGCGGACGATCTTGCGCAGGATCTTCACGTCAAAGCCTTCGCCCTTGGCTTCGTCATAGACTTCCTTGAGGTCAGCGCTGATGGCGGCCTTGTCTTCCTCAAGACGCTCGACGCGCTCGATGATGGTACGCAGACGCCCCTGGGCGGCAGCGGTGATGACGTCGGGGTGATTGGAATCTTCGGACATTAAGGAAACCTGTGAAAGCTGTGGCTTAACCATAAGGCCTCAGGGCCTGCGCCTCAATCCGCAAGCCACCGGATTTATGGGGATAGCTTGTGGATGAAATGACATGCAAAAAGCGCTTAAAGCCGGTGCTCTAAGCGCTTTTTGAATTGGTCGCACAAAACGTGCGCGCTATATTAGCCTTGCTTGGCTTTAAAGCGCGGATCGGTCTTGTTGATGACATAGACCACGCCCTTGCGGCGCACGATCTTGCAGTCCCGGTGACGGGTCTTAAGCGACTTGAGCGAGCTACGGACTTTCATGGTCCCAACCTGACTTGTTAAATAAAAAAACCTGAGCCCGGTCAGTCATGCGAAACACGTCTTACAGGCGTTGTGAGGGCGGGTGCTTAACGGAAAGGCTGGCGCAAGTCAACGCGGCCGTAACGGTTTTTGCACATTTCACTTAGCGAGGCGGGTAAAAATCAGCCGGGCCATGCGTTTGCCCGGATATTTTATTCTTGTTTAAAAAATAAACCTGTTTATATATCGCCGATATGTGAGCATCGGGGTGTGCTCAGTCAGGAGAATAAAATGACGGATATGAACCGTTTTCATGCGCTGGATGCTGTGCGGGCAGGGGCGTTGTTTCTGGGTATTGGCGTACATGCGGCGCTGGCCTATACCGAGCCACATTTCTGGGTGGTCAATGATGAGACCTCGTCGCCGGTTATGGCGGCAGTGTTTTTCCTGATACATATATTCCGTATGAGCCTGTTTTTTGTGCTGGCGGGCTTTTTCGCGCGACTGGTCTATGAGAAGCGCGGGGCGGCAGGTTTTATGACCAATCGCCTGAAGCGGGTTGGCTTGCCACTGGTGATCTTCTGGCTGCCGGTTATGGCCTCAATTGTGGCCCTGCTGATTTTTGCAGCCCTTAAGGCCTATCCTGAACTGGCCGGACAGGCGCCGCCGCCACAACCACCCCTGACTATATCGACCTTTCCGCTGGCCCATCTGTGGTTTTTGTATCTGCTTCTGTGGTTCTATGCGGCAGCGGTTATTTTATGCGGGCTTGCGGCCCTTATTGACCGTGGCCAATATCTGAGGCGGGGAGTGGATGGCCTGATCACCGCCATACTGCGCTTTCATCTGGGGCCGCTGGTGCTGGGGCTGCCGTTGTTTGCCTTGTTGATGGTGACGCCGGTCTGGGGCTATTGGGGCGGCATTCCGACACCCGATATCGGCCTGATGCCCCATAATCTGGCGCTGGTGGCCTATGGCACGGCCTTTGGTGTCGGCTGGGTGCTGCATCGCCTGCAAGACTGCCTGCGGTACCTGAAACAAGGCTGGGCGGGGTATGTCCTGTTAGGGGGGATCTGTTCGGTCTGGTGTCTTAAGGAAGCCGGTCTGGCCCCGACCTATGAAACTGTGGCAGGCAAGGCTATGCCGCTCTATGCGCTGGCCTATGTGGTAGCGATCTGGTCATGGGTTCTGGGGCTTATGGGCATGGCCCTGAGTCTCCTGTCACGCCCGAGTTCTTTCTGGCGGTTCGCGGCCGATTCGTCCTATTGGGTCTATATCGTGCATCTGCCACTGGTCTTGCTGGGTCAGTATCTGCTGATGGGGGTAGCCTTGCCGGCACTGGTCAAGTTCGCTCTTGTAGTGGCGGGCACGGCGATTGTGGCCCTTGTCAGCTACAGATATCAGGTGCGTTATACTATCATCGGGCGCTTGTTGAACGGCAGGCGCGCCCGTCCACAGGGCTTATCTCAGGAGGCAGGTCAATGACCGAAAATCATCAGGCATCAGTCTCCGAAAACCTGAAGGATATCGCCTATGTACGGTCTCTGGTTGGGGAGGGCACGCGCGCGCAACTTAATGGCGGGGTCGTGCTGATAGCGGGAGGCGTGCTCTATGGCCTGCAATGTCTGGTGCACTGGCTTCATTTTGCGGGATTGTATACCTTCAGCGATATGGCACATCTGATCAACGGCATACTGCCTACCGTCCTGTTCCTGATCGTCGTAGCGGTGGTCATGTGGCGTGACCGGCGGGTGAAGCATTCCGGCGTCGCGACACGCGCGCTCAATGCGGCCTTTGGCGGGGCGGGGCTGGCCAATCTCATTATGAATCTGGTGTTCGGTTATGTCGCCTTCAAATACCAGATGTGGCTGATATGGATGCTCTATCCGGCGGTGCTGTGTGCGCTTTTGGGGGCGGCTCTCTACGTCGCCTATATGATAAGGCGTAAGGGGTGGCTGGCTCTGGTGTCAGGAGGGTGGTTTGTGACCGCGCTGCTTCTGGCCTGGCGGATCGAGACGGCGGAATATATGCTGATCCTTTCGGCGGCCCTGTTCGGATTAATGGCTGTACCCGGCTATATCATGATGCGTCAGGCGCGGCAGGCAGTGCAGGCGTAAATATGGCTGGCTTTAATATCAAGCGTCTGGATGAGGCGATACACGGGCGGTTGCGTCTGGGGATCATGGCCTATCTGATGGATGCCGAGGTGGCGGATTTTAACGAGCTGAAAGCGGTTTTGGAGGCCACTCAGGGCAATCTGTCGGTGCATCTGCGTAAGCTTGAAGAAGCGGGATATGTTGACATCCAGAAGGGATATCAGGGGCGCAAACCCCTGACCCGGGTGCTGGTCACGCCTGCGGGCCGTAAGGCCTTCGCCGATTATCTTGAGGTTCTGGCGGCGCTTGTGGATGGTGGCGATAAATAAGGCCCCAATAAATAACAGTTATGTTATCGGGGGCGGCTTGGAAACCGCCACAATCCTGCGATAAGGAATCGGGCCAGATTAACAGCAGGAAATATTGCCCGTGACCAAAGGCACTTTGATGATGACCAGCCGTATTGTGACCTTATGTCTGTTTCTGGGGGCATGTTCGACGGCGGCCAGCACTCCGGACACGGCGCAAACCCCTACCTTAAGTACACCCGCCCCTGCGCAGACGTCGCCTCTGGTGAGTGAAGCGCCTTATGAGGCCTGGAAGCGCAGCTTTATCGATAAGGCCGTGGCGCGCGGGTTTGAGCGCGGGTTTGTCGAGCTTCAGCTCAGGGATGTCGTGCCTCAGGCCTCGGTCTTGCGTGCCGATACCTCACAGCCGGAATTTTCCCGCCCTGTCAGTGTCTATATCCGTAATGCGGTGTCTCAGGGACGCATCGACGGCGGGCGCACACGCCTTGCGGCCAATGCCCATGTGCCGACCATTGAAAATGCCTATGGGGTGCCTGCGGCGATCTTAGGCGGCATTTGGGGCATGGAAAGCGACTTTGGGCGCGTGCAGGGCGATATTGATGTCGTCACCGCCTTTGCTACGCTGGCCTTTGATGGACGTCGCCGCGACTGGGCGGAAACGCAGCTTCTCTATACCCTGACCGCCATTCGTGACGGCAAGGCGACGCGTGAGCGCCTCAAGGGCTCATGGGCGGGGGCCATGGGACAGACGCAGTTCCTGCCGGAAAACTATCTGAAACTCGCGGTTGATGGCGATAATGACGGCGTCATCGATATATGGGCGTCCGAATCGGACTCGCTGGCGTCTGCGGCCAATCTGCTGAGTAAGGCGGGCTGGCAGCGCGGGCAGGCCTGGGCCGTTGAGGTCACCTTGCCGACAGACTTTGATTATTACTTGGCCGAAACCGAAAGCCAGACGCCTGTGTGGTGGGCTGAACGCGGGATTATCCGTGCTGATGGGGCCGCATGGACCGAAGGCGAAAAGGCGGTCAATGCGACCCTGATTCTGCCTGCCGGTGCCAAGGGGCCTGCGTTTCTTGCGCTTCCCAATCATTATGTGATCCGCAAATATAATAATTCGACGGCCTATGCTTTGGCGGTCGGTTTCATCGCCGATGGTATTGCCGGAAAACCGGCCCTCAAAACCCCGTGGCCCACTGAGCAGCCCCTTTCGCTTGATCAGCGTAAAAACACGCAGATGGCGCTGAATGCGCTGGGCTTTAATGCCGGAACCGTCGATGGGGTTGTCGGTGTCGGCACCCGCAAGGCGTTGCGCGAATGGCAAAAGGCCAATGGTCGGCCGGCGGATGGTTATCTGACGCCGGAACTGGCTGACGAGCTAAGGCTTAAAATCCCTGCGGGATACTGATGAAAGCTCCTCCCCTGTTTACGGGGGAGGTTCCGAAGCCTTGGCGACTGAGGTTGCCCCTTTCGTCTTTTTAGCTGGCGCTAAAAATCCACCTTCCCCGTAAACGGGGAAGGATGATCTGGCGCACTTTTGGAGGTGTGTTTAAACCTGCCTTAATGATTAATCCTTAGGGTAAACGCCGTAAAGGGCTTGGGATAGCGGCGTTTAATGTTTCAGATTATCGGTATTGTGCTCCTTTTCGGGGCCGTGTTCGGCAGTTATATCGCCTTCGGCGGTAAGATGGACCCTATTATCCATGCCGCGCCGCATGAGCTTATTGCCATTGGAGGCGCGGCTATCGCGGCGACCCTGATCGGTAATTCCCTGACAACGCTCAAAGGTATTGCCGGTTCCTTCGGCAAGGTGTTTTCCGGGCCGAAATGGAAGGGAACGGACTATAAGGACCTGTTGTCACTTCTGTTCCTGCTGACCAAGACCATGAAATCCAAGGGCGTCATCGCGCTTGAGAGCCATATCGAAAAGCCCGCTGAATCAACTATTTTCAACCGCTTCCCGCGCATTATGAAGGATCACTTTGCGGTGGACTTCATCTGCGACACGCTGCGTATGATGACCATGAACCTCGAAGACCCGCATCAGGTCGAAGATGCCATGGAAAAGCAGCTGGAAAAGCACCA
>JBCEBX010000291.1:0-3046 GCA_039206455.1 Asticcacaulis sp. | reverse complement strand
ATGAAAAAAACTGGCTGCGCAGCTGGACGCAGGAAACCTACCTCTGGAACACAGAGGTAGCGGACCTTAATCCGGCCCTCTACCCCAAACCGACCGACTATTTCGCCATGCTGCGCACGGTACGGATGACGGCCTCGGGTCGCTTCAAGGACGAACATCACTTTAGCCAGCCGACATCGGAATTTCTGGCGGCGCGTAATTCAGCGGCACCGGCCTCCTATGGCATGACCCTGCTACCTATCTCACTGTACGCACCCCGGGATATCCGTGTGGCCTATGTCGAGCCGAACTCACCTGCGTCTCAGGCGGATGGTTCAGGACACCCTAAAATTCAGCGTGGTGCACGTATACTGACGGTAAACGGCATGGATCTGGTCTATGGCGGGGCCACAACCGCCGAGATTGATCTCATAAATAATGCTTTGTTTCCGTCCGCAGTGAACACGACGACAACCTTCACCTTACGCGAAGTCGACGGCACATTGCGCACGGTCACACTGACATCTGCAAATGTACAGGAAAAGCCGGTCAACCAGACACAGGTCTTTGATACCCCCACCGGTAAGGTCGGCTATATCCTGTTCAATACTTTCAGCCCCTTTTCCAGTGAGCGGGAAATTGTTGACGCCATGCAGAGCCTGAGTGATCAGTCGGTCAGCGATCTGGTACTTGACCTGCGCTACAACAGCGGCGGGCTTCTGGCGATTGCCTCACAACTTAGCTACATGATCGCCGGTCCGTCTCGGACGGACGGAAAAATCTTTGAAAAACAAAAGTTCAACGCATCGGCGGGCAATCTGAATCCCGTGACGGGTAAGGTGAATACACCTGTCCCGTTTCTGAATACCGGTCTTGGTTTCAGTGTCCCACAGGGCACGGCCTTGCCCAATCTGAATCTGTCGCGTGTGTTTGTTCTGGCAACCGATATGACCTGTAGCGCCAGCGAGGCCGTGATCAACAGTCTGCGCGGCATTGACGTTGATGTAATCCTCATCGGCAATACGACCTGTGGCAAACCCTATGGCTTCTATGCCGCTGATAACTGCGGCGAAACCTATTTCACCATCCAGTTCGAAGGTGTCAATAACAAGGACTTTGGCGACTATGCCGACGGTTTCGTGCCCCAGAATTCTTCCGCCCCCTACGGGGTTCGTCTGCCGGGTTGTGAAATGAGCGATGATCTTGCGCACGATCTCGGCAACAGAAACGAAGGCCTGCTGGCCACGGCCCTGGCTTATCGGCAAACCAACAGTTGTCCGGCACCGCTTAGTCTGGCGACACGGGCCATCAGATCGTCAAACGCACGGCTCGGCAATGCTTACAGCAGCTATCCGGCCTTAAAGCCGCCTTCACGATCGATTATGGATACGAACCGCGACATGACCATGCCCGGCCAATAGGTGTCCCCATGCGACTGATCCTTGCCTTGACAAGCCTGTTAGGTTTCACAGCCTGTCAGTCTGTGGCCACGGATCAGGCCGCATGGCTCACCCCGAAGGCTGACAGCCTGAATGACCTTAAGGCGGCTCTCGGTCAAATGATGCAGACAAAGCACATCGATCTGGGGCCTTCAGACCCGACCCAAAGCGCATCCCTAACGGTTTTACCGCCGCCGGTCAGCCCGCATGAAAGCCGCAGCACCGCCCTGCCCGTGCGTTTTGACCTGATCATGCGGAATGGGAAATGCTATGTCGTGCGACATGATACCGGCGACAGTCGGGAACTGCCTCAGGGTGCCTGTGTGCCTGCCGCCGACTGACTTATCCCCGTTACCCACAGACCGTGGACAGTATTACTGTAGATAAGCCACCACATGCCCAAGACACACACAGGCGCACCTGCTTAATTGCCGCCATGTTAGATTCTCCTATGCCCAACACATCCGATACCCCCCAAAGCCTTCCGCACAATCTTGAGGCAGAGCAGGCCCTGCTCGGATGTCTCCTGTTTGACAACGGGGCCTATGAGCGCCTGTATGACGGCTTAGCGGCACGGCATTTCTACGAACCCTTCCATCAGAAACTGTTTGCCACCATCGAAGAACAGATACGGGTCGGCCATCTGGCGGAACCCATTGTCCTGATGGATAAGTTCAAAAACGATCAGGCGTTCAATGATCTGGGGGGCATACGCTATCTGGCCGATCTCGTGGACCGCGCCCCTCCTGCGGCCAATGCCTCTGACTATGCCCGTGTCATCTATGATCTGGCGCTTCGGCGCGACCTGATCCGTCTGGGTGGCGACATTGCCCGCATGGCCGCGACCGAACAAAATGGCCGCGACCAGATCGAAAAAGCCGAAGCCCAGCTTTATGACATGGCCGAAAAGGGCACCTCATCAACAGGCTTCAAAACCTTTTCCGAAGCTGTCACCGGCGCTATCTCCAATGCCGAAGAAGCCTTTCACCGTGACGGCGGCCTGTCCGGTCTGGCCACACGTCTGGATGACCTTGACCGTCAGATTGGCGGTTTGCACAAATCCGACCTGATCATCCTTGCGGGTCGCCCGTCAATGGGTAAGACGGCGCTGGCGACCAATATCGCCATGAATGTCGCCAAACGCTATCGCTTTGAAATGCAACCCGACGGGACACGCAAGAACGTAGATGGCGGAGTGGTCGCCTTCTATTCGCTCGAAATGTCCGCTGATCAGCTGGCTACGCGTCTGTTGGCCGATGCGTCCGGCGTATCGTCTGATCGCCTGCGTAAGGGGGAAATCGATGCCGTTGAGTTCTCCCGCCTCAAGGACGCCGCCATGGAGATCGCGTCCTATCCCCTCTATATCGATGACACCGGCGGCCTGAGTCTGGCCAAGCTGACCGCTCGCGCCCGTCGCCTGAAACGCACTGCAGGGCTTGACTGTATCGTGGTCGACTACCTTCAGCTGGTGACGCTGGGTGACACCGGAAGTCAGCAGAACCGCGTGCAGGAAGTTTCGACCATCACCATGGGTCTGAAATCTCTGGCCAAGGAATTACAGGTGCCGGTGATCGCGCTGTCCCAGCTTTCGCGTCAGGTCGAAAGCCGTGACGATAAACGTCCACAAC
>JBCEBX010000290.1:0-3046 GCA_039206455.1 Asticcacaulis sp. | reverse complement strand
GGGTCACGGGTCTTCATGCATTCAGTCTGGCTAAAACCCCTAAACATCGTGTAAAGCAAATCCTATGATCCGAATTATTTCCCACCCATATTCCTGCATGGCCTGAAGATCGCGCCATGTCTGAAACCCTGAACGAACACCTGCCTGATGTTTCAGGCCTTACCCTTGACCGGCCGATTGCTCTGGTCGGGCTTATGGGCGTGGGTAAAACGACCATCGGCAAACGGCTGTCAGAGCTGTTGCACGTGCCTTTCCGCGATGCCGATGAGGAAATCGAACGCTCTGCCGGTCAAAGCATAACCGACATCTTTGCCCATTACGGCGAAGCCGGTTTCCGCGACGGTGAACAAAAGGTCATTGCCCGCCTGCTCGACGAAGGCCCGCATATTCTCGCCACTGGCGGCGGGGCCTTTGTCCAGCCCGGCACGCGTGAGATCATTAAGCAAAAAGCCATCACCATCTGGCTGAAAACCGACCTCAGGGTTCTGGCGCGTCGGGTGGCCAACCGCTCACATCGCCCGCTGCTGCACAATCGCAACCCGATGGACGTGCTGCGCGAGCATGAAAAAAACCGCTATCCGTTCTATGCGCTGGCCGACCTGACGGTAGACACCGGCGACGTCAGCCACGCCAAAAGCGTCGAACGCGTTATTGAGGCCCTTAAGGCCCACCTAGGAAAGAAATGACCCTTATTCCCGTTTCGGGCGGCGATTTCCGCCCCTATCAGGTCGATGTCGATACCGGCCTGACAACAGACATTGTTGCCCGTATTTCCCCCTTCCTCAAAAACGGGCGCACCCTGATCGTCACCGATACGACCATCGCCCCCCTGCATGGCGAGCGTCTGGCCGCCGCCTTTGAACAGGCCGGCATCAGCGCGCCCTTGTTGCGTGTCCCCGCCGGTGAAGCCTCCAAATCATGGGAAGGGCTTGAGTTGGTCACCGATGCCTTTGTTGACGCGGGCCTTGACCGCAAGGACGTGATCATTGCCCTTGGCGGCGGCGTTATCGGCGACCTGAGCGGCTTTGCCGCAGCCATCTATATGCGCGGCATCGACTTCATCCAGATCCCGACCACCCTTCTGGCACAGGTCGATTCCAGCGTCGGCGGCAAGACCGCCATTGACCACCCCAAGGGCAAGAACCTGATCGGCGCCTTCCATCAGCCGCGTCTGGTGTTGTGCGATCTTGATCTGCTGAAAACCCTGCCCGCGCGTGAAATCCGCTGCGGCTACGCCGAGGTCATCAAATACGGCCTTTTGGGTGACAAGACCTTCTTCGACTGGCTTGAAGCCAATGATCAGGCCGTTCTGGCGCTCGAACCCGAAGCCATCCGCCACGCCGTCGCTCGCTCGGTGGAAATGAAAGCCGAGATCGTCGCCGCCGATGAACGCGAAGGCGGCCAGCGCGCGCTGTTGAACCTCGGCCATACCTTCGGTCACGCGCTTGAGGCCGAGCTGGGCTTTGGCGATGCGCTTCTGCATGGCGAAGCCGTGGCCATCGGCATGGCTATGGCTTTCCGCTATTCAGCCCGCGAAGGGCTGTGTCCTCAGGCCGATGCCGACCGCGCCATTGCCGCTATCGCCCATTCCGGCCTGCCCACCCATATGAACCAGATCCGAAACGCAGCTTTCGGCGCGGACGTGCTGGTGAAGCATATGGGCCATGACAAAAAGGCCGAAGGCGGCAAGCTGGTCTTTGTACTGGTGCGCAGCATTGGTGATGCCTTCGTCGCCAAGGACGTGTCCCCCGCCTCGATCCGCGATTTCCTCCTCAGCGAAGGCGCGCACTAACCCTTATAGAAAATAAAGGCCGCGCCCGTAGCAATAAAGCAGAAGCCGACAATGTGCGTCCAGCGGATCGCTTCCCCCAGATACAGCGCGGAAAAGCCCACGAAGATCGTCAGGGTAATAACCTCCTGAATGGTCTTGAGCTGGGCGGCGCTGAAGGTGCCATAGCCAATACGATTGGCGGGCACCATCAGGCAATATTCAAAAAAGGCCACACCCCAGCTGATCAGTATAACGACCCAGAGCTTTTGCGACTTGTCCTTCAGATGCCCATACCAGGCATAGGTCATGAACAGGTTTGAACCGATCAGCAAAAGGACGGTGGTCAGGCCGGGATGCAAGGCGGGCATAGGTGCCTATAAGAAAAAGAGATCAGGCTTTCAGGCTGTCGAGGAATTCCCGCACACGGGCCTCAAGCGCCTCGGCCAGCAGACGGCCCGTAGGATTATTTTCCTCACGAATACCGCCCCGTACCGCCGCCCGAATGGCATCAATATGGGCATCGATCAGCAGGCGCGGCGCTTTCATACGCACTTCGGGATCATCAAACATCTTGCAGGCCGAACCGGCCAGACGCGTGACAATCGGATAGCCATAGGTCGTCCCCAACCCCTTAAGGTCATGGCAACGGAAATACAGCGCCTCAGCGGTTTCGGTCGTATAGCCCTCGTTACGGATACGCGTCTGGGCGGCCTCAAGCTTTTCCACCTCGTCGCTCAACCAGTCGCCAAAATTCTCCGAAAGTGACGACAGGGCGGCTTCGGCCTTTTCCACCAGATTCGGATCAATGGCCGCAAGCTTGCCGCCCACCTTGGCGCGCAAGGTATTAGGCACTTGAATAATCTCGGCTTTTTCCGACATGAGGTTCGATCTTTCACGCAAAAAAGAAGTGTAACACCCGCACCATAGACGCCAGCGGCTTAAGAACCCCTAAATAAGGACAAAATTTCCTTAACCGTTTTACGAGGCGAATTGCTCGGCCATGACCCGCTCGTCATAGCCATGACCGGCATCGAACAGCAAGGTGGCATGAACGTCCGGCGCCTCTTCGATTTCCACTTCGCAGATATGACGCACTTCGAAACTGTCTGCCGAGGCACTGACCGGTCGCAAGGTGGCTTCACGCACCTCAAAACGCACCTTGGCGGTATGCGGCAATATGGCCCCGCGCCAGCGCCGCGGACGAAAGGCACTGATCGGCGTCAGGGCCAGGGCGCGTGCCGTCAGGGGCACAATCGGGCCATGCGCCGACAGGTT
>JBCEBX010000289.1:0-3057 GCA_039206455.1 Asticcacaulis sp. | reverse complement strand
CGCTCGGCTTTGCGGGTCGTCGCGATCACTTCGGCGCCGGCATAGGCGGCGATATTGAGCGCAGCCTGCCCGAGCGGCGAAGTCGCGCCGCGGATCAGGAGCGTCTGGCTTTTCCGCAACGCCAGATTGCCAAACAGGCAGGCCCAGGCCATTTTCAGGCCAAACAGCACAAATTCGGCAAGGGCAGGTGGCAGATACCCAAGGCCCTGCCGGATGAACCGGCGAACAGGCTGAAGATAGGTGGCCAGCGGGTGAGGGGGCATTGAGGGACCATAATAAAAAAGCGCCGAAGGTTTAAACCCGCGGCGCTTTTGAAAAGTGATGATGGCTTATCAGGCTATCAGTGCGCGTCGGGCTTTTCTTTCAGAATGAAGAAGCCAATAATCGAAACGACAATAGCGGTAATCGCGGCGGGCAGGAAACCTGCGCCACTGACGGCAAACCAGATGGTGAAGAACAGGAGGGCAACGGCTACGATCAGGCTGCCCCACTTGGTGAGGTTGCCGAACAACTCATAGCTGGCGCGTTGTTCGTGGATGTCCATTTCACCTTTGATGTGGTCAGAGTTGTGATCGGCCATGGATAGCGGTTCCTGAAGAAGGGACTGTGAGTCTGGCTGTCTTACAAAAGCCCTGCCCGCACGTCAATTGGCGTTTAGGGGAATAATTTAACGGTTGCAGCAATCCGCTCAGGCCAGTTCCGGCTGATAGGTGCCAATAAGGTCGAGGGATTCGCGCAATATGGCCTGCATAGCCAGTTGCGCGCCCTCGGCATCACCGGCTTCGATCGCCAGCAGGACGGCTTCGTGGGCCGGAATGGAGGCTGTGTGCCCCGCTACCTTATTGGTAATGCTGATGGATATGCGTAAGGCGGTGTTGATCAGTTCCCGCAGTTGCCAGAAGAACGGATTCCCCGATGCGCGCAGGATGGCCACGTGAAATTCGATGTCAGCCTGAAGGGCCTGCTCATGTTCGCTGGCATTATCGCGCATGCCGTTAAGCCCGTCACGGATCGCCTGAATATCCTTGCGGTTGGCGCGCGTGGCCGCAAGCGATGCCGCCACCGGCTCAATCGCCAGACGTACCTCGGTGAATTCGCGATAAATCGTGTTTGAGAAGGGGCGTTCCATCAGCCAGCGCGTGACATCGGGGTCAAGCAGGTTCCACCGGCTGACCGGTTCCACCTTGGTGCCCTGACGTGGACGTGCGCTCAACAGGCCCTTGGCCGTCAGCATTTTAACCGCTTCGCGCGCCACCGTGCGGCTGGCGCTGAATTGCGTGCAAAGCTCGGCTTCGGTCGGAAAGCCCCGCCCGTCATAGGCGCCGGAGACTATGGATTGCCCCAGAGTCTCAAGTAGTCCGTAGGTAAGGCTGACGCCGTGAGGTGTGCGCATGAGAATTTGGCCTGCCTGTAAATGGGCGTTACGGTTTAAAAACGGACACCCTTATATTTTAACGGCAGAAAATACCGTAATTGTCCAGAGGGTAAGTGTACAACACAGCCATAGTCAATCTCGTTAAAAAGTCAAAGACTGTTGTCTCATTTCATCTATAATTATAATGGGTTGGAGATTTTAAAGTCGTTGTGATGATAGCGTTATCACTTTTGGCTTGTGCTTTAGGTCTATAATGCTACACAAAATTATAAGATAAATCAGGGCCAGCGGTATGGTAAACAGACTGCAATCTGGCCTGAGGGATGGAGACACAGACACATATGCATATGAAATTATCCGGTAGCTCGACGTCTAAGGTAAGCGCTGTCATTCGCAAAGGTATTCGTCAGGGTGTGCTCACACTGGCTGCGGCGGCAATGGTTATGTCGGTATCGGCGGCCCCTGCGGCACTGGCACAGTCCGCCCCTAAGTCTATACCGCATCTTGTCAAAAAGAATGGCAAGGCGGCGTTAATGGTGGATGGTGCGCCCTACCTGATGCTTGGGGCGCAGGTGAACAATTCTTCGAACTATCCGTCACAGCTTCCGTATGTGTGGCCAGCACTGAAAGACATCGGTGCCAACACGGTTGAGGTCAATGTCGCGTGGGAGCAGGTTGAGCCGGTCGAAGGCCAGTATGATTTCTCGTTTGTTGATACGCTGGTCACTCAGGCACGTGAAAATAATGTCCGCGTTGTGCTTCTGTGGTTTGGTACGTGGAAGAACACGTCCCCGCATTATGCGCCGGACTGGGTGAAGCTGAACAACAAGCGTTTCCCGCGTATGACCAAGCAGGACGGCACCATCTCCTATTGTCTGTCGCCAATGGAAGAAACGACGCTTGAGGCTGACAAAAAGGCTTTTGCCGCCCTGATGCGCCACCTGAAAAAAATCGATGGTGAGCAGCACACGGTCATTATGGTTCAGGTGCAGAACGAGAGCGGCACCTATGGTTCGGTGCGCGACTATTCGCCTAAGGCCGAGAAGGTTTTTAAAGGCCCCGTGCCCGAAGCGCTTCTGAAAAAGAAGGGCCTGAAACCTGCCAAAGGCCAGAACAGCTGGGAACAGGTGTTCGGCAAACATGCGGACGAATATTTCCATGCCTGGCATATAGCCAGCTATATTAATGGCGTCGCCGAAGCCGGTCGTGCCGAATATGACCTGCCGATGTATGTCAATGCCGCCATCCGCGAGCCGCTTCTGGATGTCGGGCCGGAAACCTATTCCTCAGGTGGGCCAACCCACAATGTGATCGACATCTATCAGGCGGCGGCACCAAAGATCGATATCATTGCGCCAGACATCTATAAGCGCGATTCGAAAAACTATGAGGCCGTGCTTGATCTTTATACGAAGTACGACAACCCGCTGTTTGTGCCGGAAACCGGCTCGGACAGCGAATTTGCCCGCTATGCCTTTAGCGTGTTTGGCCGTGGCGGTATTGGCTTTGCGCCGTTTGGTATCGACTATACCGGCTACACCAACTATCCACTGGGCGGCAAGGACATCAGTCCGGAAGGCCTGAAACCGTTTGCAAAGGTCTATGGCTTGTTTGGCCCCGTTCAACGCGAATGGGCGAAGCTGGCGTTTGAAAATCAGACATGGGGCGTGGCTGAGGCCGAT
>JBCEBX010000288.1:0-3076 GCA_039206455.1 Asticcacaulis sp. | reverse complement strand
AGCCATAGGAGGTATAACCGAGATAAGCCTTTTGCTGCGACCAGTTCTGACCGGCTTCGTCCTCATCGGCGATGGCGCGACAGGTATCATCCAGCTCCTCAAGAAAGGCCTGAAAATCCGGTGTGTCGGACAGATCGGCCCGATAAACTTCGGTGACAAAAAGGGACGAAAGGGGGGCGGCGGGTGTCTGGCTCATGCGCCTTTTGTGACGCAAAGCCGTAAGCGTCACAAGTGGTTATTCAAAGGTCGCCGCAATGGGTACGGTTTTTTCTTTGGGCGAGGGGCCAAAGCGGTTGGGGCCTTTGGTGCCGGGCAATAGGGCAAGTGTGACTATAATAACACCTATGTAACCCAAGAACAAGAACGGTGGCGAACTGAGGAGCCATTCATTCTCAGGATAAGGATTGAGAAATCCCATCATGGTGTAAAAGATAGAAAAAAGTATAAGAATTGCCGGACTCAAGGCAACCGGTAAGGCCCACAGGCTTCTTTTGCTGATATCGTGAAGCCGCTTGGTCATTACTGAAAATATCGGCCATATCAGCAGGATGATTACCATCAAGGTCGTGAGGATCGGAAGCATAGACAGGTCATCGGATGCTTCCATAAACCGGCTGATATATATTACTCCCAAACATGTCAGGATAAAAACCACAAACGGTACGCGCGACACGCGCCCTTTGAGCGAAAACAAAAACCACAGAGCTTTTTTCAAAACCTACTCCACAACCGGGCAATCACCCGCCAGCTTGCGCTGATAGGCATCAAGTAACGCCGTATAAGGCGGCACGAAAGCGTTTTCGGCAAGCATCGTGCCGTCGCTCAGGGTTTCGGACTGGCTGACGCGGATTTCAAAATGCAGGTGAATGGTCGTATAGACCGGCTTGCCGCCGCTGGTGCCCATATTGTTCGACACCTTGCCGATTTTCTGACCCCGTTTCACCCGATCATGCAACCCGACCTTAAGGCTTGCATTCTGAAGGTGCAGATAACGATAGACGCGGTAGGGCGGCGCATCGGCCGTCAATGCCACCGTATAGGAACCCATCTGGGTAATGACCCCATCTTCGGCAGCCACCGCCCAATAGGTGTTGTTCGTACAGGCCTTGGGTCGCAGATCCTGCCCCTGATGGCCCTTGCCGGAATTACAGACCGGATTGACCCAGCTGCGGCTTTCACAGAAATTATCGATCCACGGATAGGCGTAATTTTCCGGCGCGCACTGACTGGGGTTTGACGGCACAGCACTCCCCCCCGGACGATAGACCTGAGAATTGGCATAGGCCGGCGTGTCGGCCAGCGGAAAACAGATGCCTGGTGCCCAGTTGCGCGTGTCGTCATAGCCCGAACCCGACCCTGCCGGAAGCAGCCCCGCCGCCTGATGCGGCACCTCAGGCAGGGGCGTGACCGATGAGGAAGAACTGCTGCTCTCGCTGGCCGAGCTTGTCGATGCCGATGAAGCACTTTCAGACGCAGAGCTTGTCGATGCCGACGACGAAGCGCTCTCGGAACCCTTATCCGTCGGAAAGGGCAGGTCATCACAGCCGGTCAGCAGAAGCGAAACCGTCAGGACGCCAAATAAAAACCTGGGGATTTTCATTGCGCAACCCCCGCCTCTTTTTGCGCCTCTTCCCCAAGCGACACATCGGTCATGTCCGCCACCGCCTTACGCAGATAGGCGTCATCCAGACATTTCACGTCCTGCGCATCATCACACAGAAGATCGACCGTATACAGCACGCCAAAGCGTCGGAAACTGGCCGACCAGCCGTCCTCAAGGCGGGTGATCTGCACATCTTCGGGAATATTCGCCAGCTTGAGGCGGGGTTTGCGGGCAATCTCACCGCGTTTGGCCTGAACCATGCGGCGGTTACCGGTGACGGTCAGGACAACCCCCTTATCCTGCGGTAAATTGAGCGAATAGGCGTCGCCAAAAGACACCAGTCTGGCCCGTTCGGTACGTACCATACCGCCTTCGCGTGGGGTCAGGAGCGGCAGGCGCGTGCGATTGACCTGATCCCGCGACAAACGGGACGCCACAGGTCTTATGGCCTGCCGAAGACGTGGCGCGGCCTTATCAGCGGCTACACCGCGCGCCTGAGGTGAGGGGGCTTGTGCGCCTTGTATGTGCGGCCCATCAGCCTGTCTTATCGCCGCTGACCAATCCACCTGAGTGGCATTTTGCAAACGGGGAGAAGGGGCCGCCTTAAGCTGTGCGGCCTTGCTGGACGCCATTTCCTGCGCATGGGCCAGACCGACCACAGCGCCTATGACCGCAGAGGTTAAAAGCGCACCCATACCGGCGCGCCGCCACAGATAGAATTTGCCTGAAAACATTGGCCCCCGCCCCCGTTTGCCCCATCGTCCGCCAAAAGGTTAACAGATGGCTTCCCATTTGTCACCTGACGGTTTGAGAAAGGCAAACGAAGGCGGAGAGGCCCGTTTTATTCCAATTCGAACACGGCGTTCAGCGTGACGGAGGTCGAGACTTCACCGCCGGAAATCGGCGTTGAATCCGCCGCCATCTCTGCCTTGACCATGCGGTACTGCGGCACAACCGGCGGCGCATTATAGCTGGCGTTTTCACTCAAAGACACGATGCGCTTGACCTTAAGACCGAGCGATTGGGCATCAAGCTCCGCGCGCGAGGTCAGGGTTTTCGTCGCATTCAGACGCGCCTGATCCTCAGCCTTTGACGGGTCTTTCAGACCAAAAGAGATGCCATTGATCTGATTGGTACCCGCCTTGACGACGGCATCAATGGCATTGCCGAGACGCGAAGGGTCTTCGACGCGGATACTGATCTGGTTTGACACCTGATAGCCACGCAACACAGGCGTATTCGGGCCCGTTGAAGAACTCGGATAATCATAAACCGCGTTCAGATTAAGCCCCGAAGTCTGGATATGCTTTTCGGCAACACCCTGCTGCTTCACCGCAGCGATGACGGCATTCATCTTGGTCGCGTTCTGGCGAAGGGCTTCCTCAGCCGTCTTCGCTTCGGTCTGCACGCCAAACGTAATGAAAGCCACATCAGGCGAAGACTTGATCTCAGCAGTCTCTGAAAGGGTGAGGG
>JBCEBX010000287.1:357-3077 GCA_039206455.1 Asticcacaulis sp. | reverse complement strand
CGGTCTATTACGGGTCGTTCGGTGCGTCAGTGGGGACGATCAGGCAGACCGGGGCGCATCGCTTTGAGGTGTTGGGTACGGGATCAGACACCTTGACGGTTCAGGTTGGTTTCGGGCGTGAAGCGGCGGATGTGGCGGCGGTGGATTACGGAGCGGCAGTGGCGGCGGTGGCCGATCACTGGCGTGCCTATTGGATGGACGGCGGGGTGGTTGACTTCACCGGCTCAAGCGATGCGCGGGCGCATGAGCTTGAGCGGCGGGTGGTGCTGTCGCAATATCTCATGAAGATCAATGGATCGGGGGAATTGCCGCCGCAGGAGGAGGGGCTTTATTCTGTCAGCTGGGCCGGTAAGTTCCACTTGGAAATGCATATGTGGCACGCGGCGCATTTTGCACTATGGGAGCGGCCTGAATTACTGGAGCGCAGTTTGTCGTGGTATTTGGCGCATCTGCCGGAAGCGCGAAAGGTTGGGGCGTCGCACGGTATAGACGGCGCCTGGTGGCCGAAAATGGCCGGGCCTGAGGGGCGCAACAGCCCAAGCCCGATTGGCCCGTTCATTATGTGGCAGCAGCCGCACCCGATCTTTATGGCCGAACTGGTTTATCGCGCTGATCCATCGCCGGAGGTGATTGAACGCTATAGTGAACTGGTTGAGGCGACGGCGGGATTATTGGCCGAATGGCCGGTGTGGGATCAGGCTTCGGGGAGATATGTCTTCGGCCCGCCGATCATTCCGGTGCAGGAAAACTATGATCCCTTCACCACCTTTAACCCGATATTCGAGATCGAATATTTCCGCCTTGGCCTTGAGATGGCGCAGGACTGGCGTGAACGTCAGGGATTGGCGCGTAACCCGCAATGGGATGAAGTGATTGCTAAACTGGCTAAGCCGGTGGCGAAGGACGGGCTTTATCTGCCGGTCGAGAACAAGCCCGATTTCTGGGGGCAGGCGGCGTCTGCTGAATGCAGTGGTCATGCGCCGGAACACTGCGATAACCGCGATCATCCGTCTTTCCTGATGGCCTATGGCTTAATTGGCGGGGCACACACTGATCCGGCGATCATGAAGGCGACGCTCAGGGCCACCGAGGCGCACTGGGATATGCGTCAGACATGGGGCTGGGATTTTCCGGTGGCGGCCATGAGTGCGGCGCGGGTCGGTGACCCTGAGGCGGCTATCGACTGGTTGTTTAAAGACCTGCGCAACAACCAGTGGGGTGTGTCGGGCATGACGCCGCGCGTCCATATCGATACGGCGGGCGATTCCATGGTTGCGGAATCGGCACGGAAAGTCGGGCCGGACGGCGTTGGATACCGGCGCGCGGCGGAGACCTATTTTCCGTCGAACGGGTCTTTGTTGCTGGCGGTTGGAATGATGGCGGCGGGCTGGGATGGGTCGCAAGGCCATGCGCCCGGTTTTCCGAAAGAGGGTTGGGTGGTGCGCTATGAGAATATCCGGCCGTTGCCGTAAGTAAAGGACAAGAGACCCCTCCGGCCCTTCGGGCCACCTCCCCGCAAAGCAGGGAGGAGGGAGAGCAGGGAGAAGACAGGATGCGGAAAAACTATCTGGTGGTCGCGTTACTGGCGGCGGTGATTGGTCTGGCGGGGGCTGCGGAGGCGCGGGAATATACCAATCCGGTGATCTATGCCGACTATTCCGACCCTGATGTTATTCGGGTGGGCGACACCTATTATCATGTGTCCTCCAGCTTTCATTTTACGCCAGGGATTCCGGTTCTGAAGTCGAAAGATCTGGTCAACTGGGAGATCATTGGTCACGTCCTGCCGAAGCTTGAGGGCGCGGCAGAATATGACATGCCGGGGCCTTATGAACTGGATGACACCAAGTCGAAGCCGACGCGTCCGGGGCTGCGCTATATGGGCGGGGTGTGGGCACCGGCGATCCGGCATCATAACGGCCTGTTCTATGTCTATTGGGCGACGCCGGAAGAAGGCGTGTTTATGTCGTCTGCCAAAGACCCTGCGGGGCCGTGGTCGAAGCCGGTGGCACTTAAGACCGGTGCCGGTTACGAAGACCCGTGCCCGTTCTGGGATGAGGATGGACAGGCCTGGCTTATTCACGGCAAGGTCGGGGCGGGGCCACTGGTGCTGCATCGCATGAGTGCGGATGGCAAGCGGTTGCTCGATGAAGGTACGGTCGTCGCCTATGATCCGGTTAAATTGCCGGTGCTTGAGGGGCCGAAATTCCATAAGCGCAACGGCTGGTACTATATTTTTGCGCCCATTGGCGGGGTTGGCGAAGGGCCGCAGGCCGTGGGGCGGGCGCGCGATATTCGTGGGCCTTATGAATGGCGCGTGGTGTTAGAGGCGGGTTCGACCAAGGTGCAGGCGCCGCATCAGGGCGGCTATGTCGAGACGCCTTCGGGGCAGGGCTGGTTCCTGCATTTTAATTCGACGCAGGCATTTGGCCGCATCAACCATCTGCAGCCCGTACAGTGGGTCGATGACTGGCCGGTAATGGGTGAGCCGATCGCCGGTTCGGTGGCCGGTCAGCCGGTGATGCGTCATGCCTATCCGGATACGGGTGTAATTGACGCGACCGAGCGATTGCAGGATTCCGATGAATTTGACGCGCTGAAACTGGGGCTGCAATGGCAGTGGAACCATAATCCGGATAATGCCCGCTGGAGCCTGAGCGAGCGGGCCGGTTTCATGCGGTTGAAGCCTTCGTCCAGTGAACATCTGGTGGGGGCGCGCA
>JBCEBX010000287.1:0-347 GCA_039206455.1 Asticcacaulis sp. | reverse complement strand
GCCTCGAAGGCCGAGCATCTGGTGACCGCGCGGAACACCCTGACGCAGATGCTGACCGGGCCTGAAAGCCGGATCACCACACGCCTTGAGGTCGGTGAGATGATCGACGGGCAACGGGCGGGACTGGTGCTGTTTGGCGTCAGGCCGGTATGGATCGGGGCCATACGTGAAAATGGTATAACGCGGGTGGCCTATGCTTCGGCGGGTGTTGAAACGCCGGGGCCGGTGATCAGTGACGGTGTGATTGAGCTTAGGGCCGAGGTCACTGAAGACCAGAGGGTGCGCATGGCCTATCGCGTGGATGGGGGGGCGTTTGTGCCAATGGGGGAGGCGGAAAAGCTGTGGCA
>JBCEBX010000286.1:0-3077 GCA_039206455.1 Asticcacaulis sp. | reverse complement strand
CACCTGATCGGCCAGTTCCAGCGGGTCGCCGTGGCGCAGGTTGATTTCCATCTGTGCGACGCCGGATTCATGGATCAGGGTGTCGATCTCAAGGCCTTGCGCCTTTGAATATTCGTACATGTCTTCAAAGAGATCATCGAATTCATTAACCGCTGAAATCGAATAGCCCTGACGGCCGGTTTCGGGGCGGCCTGAGCGGCCTACGGGCGGTTTCAACGCATAGTCAGGGTCGATGTTTTTTTCGACGAGGTAAAATTCAAGTTCGGGGGCGACGACCGGTTTCCAGCCTTTTTCATGATAGAAGGACAGGACGCGGCGCAAGACCTGACGCGGGCTTTCCTCGACCGGACGACCATCGGGATGGAAGGCGTCGTGGATGACCTGAGCGGTCGGGTCGGTCGCCCAGGGCACGACGGCCAGTGTGTTGAAATCGGGCTTGAGGAAGATGTCGGTGTCGGATTGCACCGTACCGACAATACCTTCGAGGTCGGGGAAGTCGCCGGTAATGGTCTGATAGAAGATCGACAGCGGCAGGTTCATATAGCTTGCGGTCTGGAACTTGCGCACCGGCATGATCTTGCCGCGCGCCACACCGGCAAGGTCAGAGACCATGCACTCGATTTCTTCGATATTCTGCTGGGCGAGCCAGTCGGATGCGGTGGTAATATCCGTGGCGCCACGCTGGGAAAAACCGGTTTGCGGACGTTTGGATTTCGATTTCATAAGAACCTGCTTTTAGGGCTGTTTGGCTGATCATGGCCTTGTCCGGTCTTTTTTCCAAGTCCCCCCCACGGATATGTGATCACATTGGTCTTTTGTTTGTAAGTTTTGCCAGTGTTTGTAAGTTTTGCCCGTCTGCGGTGTCTAATCATTCAGACAAAGGAGGTCAGCCTGTGCCGAATGATGATTTCGCAGAATGGATAAGGCCGCACATAGGCAGTCTGGCGCGTATCAGTCGCGCTTTTGCGGCACCTGCGGATCGGGATGATCTTTTGCAGGAACTGATGCTCAGTGTGTGGAAAGCCAGACCCGCTTTTCGCGGAGATTCGGCGGTGTCGACCTATGTGTTTCGTGTGGCCCATAACCGCGCCCTGACATGGATCGGGCGGAAGAAACAGCAAGGCGTGCGCGAGGCCGAGATATCCGCACAGGCGCACCTTTTGTGGGGCGTGGATGCCGAAGACGGGGCGCAGCTTGAGCAGCTTTATGCCGCCATGCAGGCCTTACCACCGATGGATCGTTCCCTGCTGCTGCTTATGCTGGAGGGGATGTCCTATGCGGATATCGGGGCCCTGCATGGCGTCAGTGTCAGCAATGTCGGGGTCAGGCTGCATCGGGCGCGTGCGGAACTCAATCGTCTTGTTGCCAAGGAGGCCAGTGATGAAGCCTGAAGATATCGACCGGCTGTGGCAATCGCCGGCAAACCGGATCACTCAAAAAGCGGAGGATATTATGTTAGATAAGGTTTTGAAAAATATACGCAGGTCGAGGCGTGGGTTCCATATATTCACCGGCTATGTGGCGGCCGTGCTGGGGGGGATTAGCTTTGTCGCGGGCTATACGGCGGTTAAGCGCGAGTCGTTTGACTGGGGGCAGGAATGGGGTGTGTTTGCGCTTCTTGGGCTATGCTGGTGTGTGCTGATCCTTATCCGCGTTCAGCACAGGCGGCATGAGCGGGCGTTTCCCTACGGCCATATGAACCTGTCCGACGCTTTGGCGGCCATGCAGGCGGCGAACGCGCTCACGCGGTTAAGGCTTAAGGTCATGGGGGTGGGCTTGCTGGTGGCGGTGCCGTTGATGGGTGCGGGGCTATGGCAGCTTCAGGCCGTGGGGAAGATGAGTGCCCAGAATGTCATGCAGTTTGCTATGCTTGCAGGGGGGGCGCTCAGCCTGTCGGTACTGGTGAATCTGGTGCGCTATTTCCGGGTTCATATGCCTGAGGCGAAGCGGTTGCAGCAGCTGAGAAGCGAATAAAGCGTCTGGCGCATCGGTGAGAGGTAGGATAAGCGGCGCATATGATCGTTCCGATAGATGACCCTGCCGATGCGCGTTTGCGGCTTTACCGCGATGTGAAAGACCGTGACCTGAGCGGACGGGAAGGCCTGTTTATGGCTGAGGGCAAGGTGGTACTGGAGCGGTTATTTGCGTCGTCGCTGGCGGAGACGGTTAGTGTACTGACGACGCCGGAGCGGTTGAGGGGGCTTGATATATCGGCCTTGTCTGACGATGTGCCGGTCTATGTGGTGGCGCAAGCGGTGATGGACGAGATTGCCGGTTTTCCGGTGCATCGGGGGTATCTGGGATTGGGGCGGTATGCGCCGCCAGCTCCGCTTGAGGCCTGTGTGGGGACGGGCAGGGCACGGGTTCTGGTGCTGTGTGGCATCAGTAATACGGACAATATGGGCGGGCTGATGCGTAATGCGGCGGCGTTTGGTGTCGATGCGGTGGTGCTTGATGAGACCTCATGTGATCCGCTGTACCGCAAGGCCATTCGCGTCAGCGTCGGGGGCGTTCTGGAGGTGCCGCATTTTCGGGTCGGTGATGTGACGGGGACGTTGAAAGGTCTGGGGCTCAGGGCATTTGCGCTTAGTCCTTCGGGTGCGCAGCGGCTGGATGAGGTGAAGGCGCCGGAGCGCTGCGCCGTGCTGATGGGGGCCGAGGGGCCGGGGCTTTCTGAGGCGGTTATAGCCGAATGTGAGACGGTGCGCATTGAGATGAGTGGGGGATTTGACAGTCTGAATGTCGCGACCACTTCGGGGATCGTGCTCTATCACTTTTGCCGTTAGGGCATAAAAAGACTTGCATTAAATAAAATTGATATAATTATTCACCTTCAATGATCATATAATTGGAGGAAGTGCGATGAAGTCAGTATTTGCGGGATTGGCCGCGAGTGCGTTGCTGCTGGTGCAGGGGCTGGCGGGGAGTGCGGTGGCGCATGAAAGCCTGAAGCTTGAGGCACCTAAGCCCGATCTGGCGTCTGTGCCGCCGATGGGCTGGAATTCATGGAACAAATATAAATGCGATATCAGCGAAGCGCTGATCCGCAAGCAGGCCGACGCCATGGCCTCATCGGG
>JBCEBX010000285.1:0-12281 GCA_039206455.1 Asticcacaulis sp. | reverse complement strand
GAATCGCCGTTTTCATCTTCGGTATTGTCTTCGGAATCAACGGACGGGTCATCGCCCTGAGACGCGTCTTCTTCCTCGCCCTGATCCTTCTTTTCTTCTTCCGCGTCCTGAGAATCATCCGTCAGATCAAGCGCGCGCAAAACCTCACGCGCCTTTTGCGTAAAGGCCTTCTGATCGGCAATCAGCGCCGCCAGATCGGTCAGGCGGGTACCGGTTTTCTGTTCGATCTCATCACGCAGCAGATTGACCACGCGTTGCGCCTCATTAGGCACCGGATCGCCGGTCATGACTTCGCGAGCAATCAAGCCCAGAATATCGCCCAGATTAAGCTCAGTCTTCTCTTCCTTACGCGTCAGGCCGCTGCGTTCCAAATCACCCTGAAGTGCGGCCCGCAGATTCTGACGCACGCCGCCGAAAGCCCGCCCCCCTAACGCCTCAAGGCGCGTCTGCTCAAGGATGTCAAAGGCTTCGGCACTGGTCGAATCCGCCGGGCGGGCGCGGTTGTGGATGGCCGCATCATGATGCGCGACTTTCAGGGCCAGACGATCCGCCTGACCGCGCACCTGCGCCGACAGCTTGGCATTCAGATCACGCGGCGGATTGGGCAAGATCAGCTTACCGCCATCCAGACGTGGGCCATCGGGGCCAAACACCACCTCAAGTTCGGCGTCTTCGGCCAGAGCGCGTGTCGAATGGATCAGCGCTTTTCTGAACGGTTCGGATAAGACGGTTACGGGCTTGGCCACGGCGGTTAGATGACCTTCACCTTCAGCGCCGATTCCTGCACATCCGTACCAAAGCTGCGCTGATAGAACTCAGCCAGCGTCGGCCGCTCAAGTTCATCGCACTTATTAAGGAAGGTCAGACGGAAAGCCACTTCGGGGTCATTGCTAAAGATCAGCGTATTCTGCGCCCATGTAATGACCGTACGCGGCGACATGACGGTGGAAATATCGCCATTGGCAAAGGCCGAACGCGTCAGATCCGCCACCCGCACCATGGCCTCGATCAGAGGTTTACGTTCCGGTGTATTAAATTCCGGCAGCTTGGCCAGCACGATCTCGACTTCGGCCTCGTGGCTTAAGTAATTAAGCGTCGTGACAATCGACCAGCGATCCATCTGCCCCTGATTGATCTGCTGCGTACCGTGATAAAGACCGGTCGTGTCCCCCAGACCAATCGTATTGGTCGTCGAAAACAGGCGGAAGAATTTGTTGGGACGAATGACCTTGTTTTGATCAAGCAGAGTCAGGCGGCCTTGCGCCTCAAGCACACGCTGAATGACGAACATCACATCGGGACGACCCGCGTCATATTCATCGAACACCAGCGCCACAGGCCGTTGCAACGCCCAGGGCAGGATGCCTTCCTTGAATTCGGTTATCTGCTGACCGTCCTTGAGGACAATGGCGTCCTTACCGATCAGATCGATCCGCGACACATGGCTGTCGAGATTGACCCGCACCAGCGGCCAGTTCAGGCGCGCGGCAATCTGTTCGATATGGGTCGATTTCCCTGTCCCGTGAAACCCCTGCACCATGACGCGGCGGTCATAGGCAAAGCCTGCGCAGATCGCCAGCGTGGTTTGCGGATCAAACCGGTAGCTGTCATCGATTTCCGGCACATGGTCGTCGCGCACCGAAAAGGCAGGCACAAGCATGTCTGAATCGACGCCAAAGGCTTCACGCACCGTGACCTTCTTATCGGGCAACAGCCCCAGCAGCGGATCGTTCAGGGTATCAGAGGTAATAACGGACATAGGGACAAACTTCTGCGAACGGTAAACATTCAGGCTAAAAAATACTCAGGCATCAGCTAAAACCTGCGGGCCGAATACACAAGCCCCAAGGCATAAAAAACCCCTGCCTTTATCTGCCCCCGACCCGTTCGCGCCCTTATGCCGCAGCATTTACCTCTGGCGCAATTCTGGGCTAAAGTAAAAAATCCAGTTGTCTGACTACAGGAGCCTCCCCATGCAAGGACGTTGCCTTTGCGGTTCTGTTACTCTGACCGCGGCGGATCATAGTGAAATCGACGTCTGTCACTGCGACATGTGTCGTCGCTGGGCCGGTGGTCCTGCCTTTGTCATCGGCTTTAAAGTCTCAGAGCTTGTCATCGAAGGCCGTGAACATATTACTGACTACAGCTCTTCTGACTGGGCGGATCGCGGATTTTGCAAACGCTGCGGGACACATCTTTATTACCGCATGAAGACGGATGGCTTCCACACGATTGGTGCGGGCCTGTTCACGGCATCACAGGACATGATCGTGACGAAGCAGATATTTATCGACGAAAAACCTGCCCATTATGATCTCGCCAATGAAACACCTGTCATGACAGGTCAGGAAGTCTTTGAGGCCTATCCCCTGCCAAACTAGGAACTTCATGCTTTAAAAAAGAAAAATATATATAAAAAAATACTCGAAGTTGAAAATATAATAATTGAAACATAATCTTTTATTTTATTTCTCTCCACTGGCTTTCCGAAAACTTGAAATATTAAAAAGTTAATCAGAAAAAATATTCCTGTACTTATATATAAGTTTTCATAAGAAAAAAAAATAGGAACTAAAAATATCAAAACTAAAATATTTTTTTGTAAATTCATTTGCAAAAAAAAAAGAAATAAATATTGATGAAATATTATAAGTGTAGTTGCAGTAGTCTCACTGGCTACTTTTTCATTCCCTTCAACCCATGGCTTGATCTTCATTTTTGATAAAATACTATACACCCTGCTATAAAATGGAACGTACAGTTTCATCCCCCACACCTCATTTATCACTTTTCATAACGAAATTTGTGCAATCCCGATCAGGATGCTGGAAACTTACCACCTCACTCAGAAACGGCGCAGCCTCAAGGTCTTCAAGCGTCGTGCGCTCTGGTAAATCCTGCAAATCATCGACATAGGGCAGTTTCCCCTCGGTGCCGAACTGAATGACCGGCACAATCCCCGACGGATCATCAAAGGCCGCAATGGCTAACGCCAGGCCATCAGGCGCCTCATAGGTCAGGGGCGTGCCGCAGTCGCCACAAAACCCCCGCCGGACGTGATTGGAACTCTGAAACCGCTTTGGCTCTGCCGTCATCCAGAACAGCGTCCCCTCATGCACACTGACCAGAGGTGCGAAGAAATTACCAAAGGCTTTCTGGCACATCCGGCAATGGCAGATAGACGCCTTTCCCAAATCCCCTTCGACACGAAACCGTATCGCCCCACATTGACACCCGCCACTTCTGATATCGCTCATCCGCTTACCTCCGCCTCACAGAACAGGCATATTAGTCACACCTGACATAATTACAGGCAAATATACGTCAGCAGCATTTCCCGTCATTTTTCCGCCCCATTATTTTACGCAATTGTTTCTTACTGCGTACAAGGTGTGAAGCGACAAAAATACCGACACCTGCTATTGCACTCCCAACATTCAGGGCCATATACCCCTTTAGCCCAGAGATCTGAATTTATTAAGGTAAACAGCGTTGTTCCGCCCATTTTACGACTGGACTTTAAGACAGGCCGCCAAGCCACACGCTGATTATGTACTGGGCAGTATCTCCTTCGCCGAAAGTTCATTTTCCCCCGTTCCGCCTGACGTGATGATGGTGCCTATGGCACTGGCCCGGCCTGACCGTGTCTATACGCTGGCCTTTATCTGTACGCTGGGATCAGTGCTTGGGGGCCTGTTCGGTTACGCGCTGGGTTATTTTCTAGCCCCGTTCGCGCTCGACATGCTGAAATGGATGGGCCAACCGGACGCGCTCAACAACTTCCAACACCTGTTTAACCAATGGGGCACGTGGGTTATCCTGCTCAAGGGTGCTACCCCCATCCCGTACAAACTGGTGACCATTCCGGCCGGTCTGGCGCAGTTTTCGCTGGGGGCCTTTATCGCCACCTCGGTCATTACCCGTGGCGTGCGCTTTTACCTGACCGCCTATCTGCTCAAGCGCTTTGGCCCACAGGCACGCGACCTGATGGACAAACGCCTGAACAGCGTGATGATCGGCGTTGCCCTGCTGATCGTCTTTGGCATTGTCATCATGAAGTTTATCTGAGCGTAACCAGCCTGAGACATTGCCATTTGCGCCGTCCGGTATAAAGTGACGCCGGTTTCGCAAACTGATTTCGGGTGAAGATCGTCCTATGAAAGCCGTGCTTTTTTTCAGCCGCTGGTGGTCGGTCGTCGCCCTCATAGCCTCGTTACTGCTATTGGGCATCGCCCATGCCTTTCAGACCTTTGACGATCTCAACCCCTGTTATCTGTGCCTGAAACAGCGTGACCTCTACTGGATTGCGACTGGCGTGTCCCTGACCGCCACGGTCTGGGCGATATTTACCGGCGCCAAGGGCCCGCCACGCGTCTTTTCCTTCGTCCTGTTTGCGGTCTTTGCCACCGGCGCGGCCATTGCCCTGTTCCATGCCGGCGGAGAACAGCACTGGTGGGCCTTACCCGCCACCTGTTCGGGTGCCAGCACTGACGTCAGCATCGACTCCATTGCCGCCATGCTGTCCGGTGCCGAAATCAAGGCCCCGCAATGCGATGTGGTCGCCTGGACTTTCCTCGGCCTGAGCATGGCCGCCTGGAACGCTATCATTTCCGGAACACTGGCGATCCTCAGCCTGATCGCGTCGCTTCGCCTGCAACTGTTTTTCCGTCTGTCGCAACGCCAGGCCTATCTTAAGAATCAGGCTTATCTGAAAGGCAAATCATGAGTGCGAACCCGTCACGCCCCGGTCAGGGGGAAACCGAGCGCCGCCTGCATGAAATCCTGCGCGTCGATCATGCCGGTGAACTGGCAGCGGTGCATATCTATCGCGCACAGGCCGCTGTGTTTGCCGCCACCCCCAACCGCGCTTTAAGCGAAGACCTCAAGCGCATGGAGGGCGAGGAAGAAGTCCACCTGCAACGCTTTGAAACCTTGTTGCGCGAAAAACATATCCGCCCGACGGCCCTTGCGCCGGTATGGCGTCTGGCGGCACTGGGCCTTGGGGCCGGTACAGCGCTGCTCGGTGAAAAGGCCGCCCACGCCTGCACCGAAGCGGTCGAAAGTGTTATTGCCGATCACTATGCCGAACAGATTACGGAGACGCAGTATCGCGACCCCGAACTGTCGGCCCAGCTGACGCAGTTTCGTGATGACGAATTGCGCCACCATGATCATGCCGTTAACGAAGGCGCACACGAAGCCCCGCTCTATCCGCTGCTGACCGCCGTCATCAAGACCGGCTGCCGCGTAGCAATTAAGCTCAGCGAAAAAATCTGACCCGCAACAGTGCTTTAGAGACTGTTTCAAAAGGTTGGAGTCTGTGACGAAAAGACGTGGCTTCGAGAACCGTAGCGCAGCGTACTTAGGTACGTGAGCAACGGAAGCGCAGAAGATGCGGCTTTGCAGGCCAGAAAACAGCCTTTTAAAACAGTTTCTTAAATCCGGTCGAAATCCTCGGCCTGATGCAGCATCTCAAGCAGGGTTTCACGGGTTTCATCATCCATCGACGATATATCAAGCTCGGCATCACCGGCTTTGGAGGTCGTCAATCCCGCATCCTGCTGATGAAAGTGCAGCACATGCGACTTAGGCCCGAACCAGCCCTTGCGCCGGTGCGTCACCCGGGCCTTAAGCGCGGTTTCCAGCGCCTCACTCAGACGCTGAAGCTGTGCGCCCATACGCGAAAAAACGATCACACCAAAGCGGTGCCGATCCGGCTCAAATCCAATACGCTGGCCCATGTCGCCCCTTACGCCTCCAGTGGCGTATCCCAATACAGGTAATCGACCCAGCTTTCATGCAAATAATGCGGCGGGAAACGCCGCCCCAGTTCCTGAAGCTGATACATGCTGGGTCTGTGGGGTTGACGGTTCAGAGCCATGCGCGCCTGCTGGGGTGTTTTTCCCCCTTTACGCAAATTGCACGGCGAACAGGCGGTAATGATATTGGCCCAGGTCGAGCGACCGCCCTGAGACACCGGCAGCACATGATCAAAGGTCAGATCATTATGCGCCCCACAATACTGGCAGGTGAACTGATCTCGTAAAAACACATTATACCGCGTAAAGGCTGGCGGGCGGTTCTGGTCGATATAGGTTTTGAGCGAAATAACACTGGGAAGCTTAAGGCTCATCGACGGCGAACGGATTTCGATGTCATAGGTTGACACCACATCGACACGCTCTTCGCAAACCGCCTTGATGACCTCCTGCCACGGGCGCGTGGACAGGGGATAATAGGACAAGGGGCGAAAATCGGCGTTCAGAACCAGTGCCCGCCGGTCAGAGGGGGGATTTTTCAATATCCTCATAATGCGCTCCCCTGAAAGCGATTGGCATTATGAGGTGTGTCGGGACAAGCGTTGCTGAAGACGAAGCTCCTTCTGACCGAAATCTATCCACATGCTGATTAAGAACCCGATTCACGCAAAAAGAAACAGTGAATTTTTGGTGACGTCGTTTGATCTTGCCCCCCGCCGCGGTGCGTCCTACAGATGGCGTCATGTCTTACCGCACACGCTTTGCGCCCTCGCCCACGGGTTATCTGCATCTGGGGCACGCCTGTTCGGCCCTAACCGCTTTTGAAGCGGCCAAAGCCGATGGCGGCACCTTTATTCTGCGTATCGAAGACATCGACCACACCCGCTGCCGCCCTGAATTTGAAGCGGCCATTTACGAAGACCTGTCGTGGCTGGGCATTGAGTGGCCAGAGCCGGTATTGCGCCAGAGAGACCATTTAACTGACTATCAGGCAGCCCTTGAACAACTCAAAGCCTCCGGCCTGATCTATGCCGATTACCGCACCCGCAAGCAACAGGCCGAAGCCGCCTTAAGCGCGCCTCAGGCCGGTGACGCGACATTCACACCTTCGGACACGACCGAACCCGCATGGCGTTTGTCACTTGAGGCGGCGCGGGCCTTTCTGGGGTCGCGTTACGACGCCCTGTCTTTTACCGACCTGTACAAAGGCCCGCAGAAAGCCGATCCCGCCGTCAATGGCGATATCGTTCTGGGGCGCAAGGATGTCGGGATCGCCTATCATCTGGCGGTGGTGGTCGATGACGCCCGCCAGAACATTACCCACATCCACCGCGGCCTTGATCTTTATGACGCCACCCATACGCAGGTGCTGCTACAGGCCCTGCTTGGTTTTACGACGCCCACCTATGCGCACCATGCGCTTTTGCTGGACGATCAGGGGCGCCGCCTTGCCAAACGCAAAGGCTCCAGATCCCTGCGCGATTACCGGCAAGACGGCTTCAGCCTTTCGGACATCAAAGCCCTGATTGCCCAAACCGCTACAGAGTAAAAAAAACCGCCCGATCATGTGACCGGACGGCTTTTTTATTTTATATCAGCAAATCCTAGAGGATCTGAAGATTTACCGCTGCGGTCTTACCGCGCTCGGATTGCAGTTCATAGGCAACCTTCTGGCCGTCAGCCAGACCCTGAAGGCCAGCGCGCTGCACAGCCGAGATGTGTACGAACACGTCATTGCCGCCATCAGCCGGTTGAATGAAACCAAAACCCTTGGTGGTGTTAAACCACTTAACTGTACCTTCAGCCATTACGCTCTCCCTTTTCAAACGAGCCAGTATCGAGGTGTGCGGGGGTGTCCCCCTGAAACAATCGCCTATCTCGGTAGCAGCAGGTTTGAAACCGTCCATGCAGCACGGTTTCGGGCAGCTCAGATTAACGAATTGTGCACAGGATTAAGCCCTTACTTTCCGCGACCGTCAAACAAAAAAACACATGGTTTCTTATGAAATTACATAAAAAACCACGTTATTTTTAATGGATTTCGTGATCACATTCCCCAATGCAGCCCTGAGGCGCAGATCGCTCTCCCTCTTGCTGCTACAGCAAAACTACCTAACAATGCCTGCCGCTCCTGATCGGATAGATTGCCATGCGTTTCAACCTGCCCCGTGCGTCACGACTGAGACGTTTTGCCCTGAAACAGGCCTTGACCCTGCCCTTTGCCGTGCTGAAATTTCTGTCCGGCGGCAGTATCGTCCACATCAAGGGGCGTACACTCGATCCCCAGATACAATTCCTGAGACAGGTGGTTTTTGCCCGTAACGACCGCATCCCCTTATCGCTTACCGGCGGCAGTCTTGAGGGGGTGCGCGAAGACTGGTCAGACCTTGCCATGCTGACCGGATACATAAGCCCGCACGTCAGGGTCGAAGCCGTAGGATCTGATAATATTACCGGCCGTCTGGTGCGGCCGGTCACTATTGATTCCGATGCCCCGCTTCTGGTGCTGCTGCATGAAGGCGGCGGTGTACTTGGCGGACCTGAGCTTAGCCTCGCCTTCGCCAGCGTCTTTGCCGAAGAAGCCCGCTGCCCCGTCTTCCTGCCGGACTACCGCCTTGCGCCCGAACACCGGTTTCCGGCTGGCGCTGACGACGCACGCAGCGCCTTTGTCTGGGCTCTGGCCAATGCCGAAAGGCTGGGCGCTAAGTCTGGCACGGTCGCGCTTGGGGGCATATCCATGGGCGGCAATATAGTCGCGCGTCTGTGTCTTGATCTGAAGCGTGATTTCCAGCCCCTGCCTGTGGCGCAACTGCTGATTTCACCCCTGCTTGACCTCGCCGACAGCCAGTTTCGCACAGATCCCTATGCCCAAAGCTGGCCCATAGGCGCCACCGATCTGGATATCATGATCGGTCATTATGCCGGTGCCGGTCTGTCCCTCAGCGATCCGGCCCTGTCGCCCCTAAGAGAAAAGCTGATCATCGGGCAACCGGACACGCTTATCGTGGCGGGTGGCCTTGATCCCTTGGCAGCGCAGGCCGAAGCCTATGTCCACCGCTTGCTTGAGGCCCGCACGACGGTCACCTATCGCCGCTACGACAATCTGCCTTGCGGTTTCACCCTGTTCGCAGGGCTTGTGGATCACGCCGAAAAAGCCACACGCGACATAGCGCGTAACTTCAGGACGCTCCTCAGGGCATAAGCCCGCCCGGCGGCGCATAATGCACCGTTGCGCCCGGCCCGAGCGGGAAATCGAAATAGACCCAGGCCGCCGTCATGGCGATACCGAACACCATAAAAGCCAGCGCATAGGGCAGCATCAGGGCCAGCAATGATCCGACCCCCATCGACTTATCCCATCGTCGACAGAACGCCAGTATCAGCGGGAAATAGGACATCAGCGGCGTCATGATATTGGTATAGCTGTCGCCCATACGATAGGCGGCGGTGGTCATTTCCGGTGAAATCCCGACCAGCATGAACATGGGCACCACCACGGGAGCGATGGCTGACCATTTGGCCGTTGCCGAGCCGATAAACAGATCAAGCACCGACGAGAACAACAGCACGCTGACCAGCAGGATCGGCGACGGCAAATCCCATGTCTTCAACATTTCCGCGCCATTGATCGCCGCAATCGGCCCCAGACGCGACCAGTTGAACATGGCCACAAAATGCGCTGCGAAGAAGGCAAAGACAATATAGGGGGCCATTGACCGGATACCATCGGTCATCATCTGGACGACATCATTGTCTGATTTGACCGTTCCAGATCCGATGCCAAAGGCCACCCCCGTCCCGAGAAACAGAATCAGGAAAAAGGCAATCAGCGAGGCATAGAAGGGCTGCAACCGCGAAGGCCCCTCAGCCGCCTGATCTATGAGCGGCGAATAGCCGGGCCACAGGGCCAAAGCTGCAAAGGCCGCAACGAGCACCACCGCCGCCAGACCGGCCCATTTCAGGCCCTTCTTTTCGTCTTTGGTGACTTCGGACTTGGCCAGTTCAGCCGTGATCTCATCATCCGGCTTACTGCCCCACGCCCCTAGGCGCGGCTCCACTACGCGGTCGGTGATAAACCAGGCAACCGGTGTAAAGACGACCACAATCGCCAGAATAAACCACCAGTTACCAATGGGGTTCATCGTCCATTCGGGATCGATGATGCGAGCCGCTTCCTGCGTAAAGCCAAACAGAAGCACATCAATCTGGCCCGGTGTGATATTGCCGGCATAGCCACCTGACACAGCGGCAAAGGCTGCCGCAATTCCCACCAGCGGATGCCGCCCGACCGAGGCATAAATCAGCGCCGCCAGAGGAATAAACACCACATAGGCAGCATCGGAGGCATGGTGCGACACCATGCCTATAACGATCACACAGGGCGTCAGAATGGCACGCGGGGCCTGACGCAAAGACGAACGGATCAGGGCGCTGAAAAGCCCCGTACGTTCCGCTACCGCCGCCCCGTACATGATCACCAGAACCACCCCTAGGGGCGCAAACCCTGTCAGGGTCTTAGGCATTTCAACAAAAAGCCGCCCGATATTTTCCGCCGTAAACAGGCTGTCGGCGCGATAGGTCAGAACCCCGTTTTCAAGCTCGGCCCAGGCAGGGGGCTTATCGCCGCTATAGGTAATCGAGGCTTGCCAGCCCAGCTGCGACCCCACCAGCGATAACAGCATCAGGGCGAGAATCAGCCAGACAAAGATCATGACCGGATCAGGCAGCAGATTGCCTACACGCTCGACAGCCCCGAGAAAGCCCTTGGAACGGCGCGTGGCGTCGTCAGATACCGGTATAGTCACCCTGCCCTCATCTCTGATGATTGAAATCCCAAGCTAGCTTACAGGAATTCATACTGTCAAACCCTGAGTTATCTTGCCGCCCGGTTTGGCTTGCCTTCAATGCTCTCAGGCAAACGCTGCGTATGAAATCTCGCTTGCCGCTGTCACGCGCGCCGGATATGCTGCGTACACGATCAGGAGGGGGATAGATCATGCACACGACATTTAAAGGCTTATCCCTAATTTTAGCGATGGCCGTGCTGCCCCTGTCGGTCAGCGCCGAAGAAACCCCACATACCCCCGAGGCTATCAAGGCGGTGAGCCAAAGCCTTCAGACCAATCTGAAGGCGGGTCTTGAGGCCTATCAGAAGTCTGATTATCTGACGGCCTGTACCTCTCTGGCACTGGCGGTCGGCGATGGGCGAACCCTGCGCTGGCACAATGAAGGTCTGATCAAACTGTTCAAAGCCCAGGGTGAAGACACCCGCGAATATGAAACCGAAATTATCGCACTCGATGGGGCTATTGAGCGTCTTGAGGCGCGTACCAAAGACGTCTGCGCTTTAGCGCAATAGACTATTCCCAGAATTCCGGTTGTTCCGGCACGCGGTTGAAAGCGATCTTCGCCCCGACAAAGGCATGGAGCTTCGGACGCGGCCCGATGGTGATCGCGTCCTTGCCAAAGCGCTGATTCAGGCCATCCATCGCCGCCAGAAGCTGCATATGCCGCCCGTCTTCCTGTGCCTGAGGCGTCCAGCCAAACAGATCAGGCGAACCTTGCGCCGGTATCATATGCAGGCAGGTCACAGACACCTTCTTGATGCGGTCATTATTGACCTGCGTCACACAGGTCTCCCACAACTGATCCGTGGCCTCCAATAACCGGAATGTGTCAGAGGTCGGTGTGAAGGTCAGGCTCGCCTTACCCTGCCCGACCGGCGCCCCGCGCACCGACAGATAAAGTCCACCGCATCTATAGCCCATCCGGCGTAACCGCGATCCGCACTTGGCCGTCAATCGCCGTGCCACCATCCGCGCCTGAGGCAACGGACGCAGTTCACGCGCCAGAACATGCGAATGACTGATGCTACTCCGCTCAGTGACAACTTCCGGCGGATCGATACCGTGCAGACTGTACCAGAAATTGTCCCCCATGATCCCGCCCCATATCTGGCGCAAACGGGTCGGCGACATAGCCCACAACTGGGCCATATCAAAAACACCGGCCCGCGCCAGCCTGAGCGTCATCGCCGCCCCGACACCGGGCAGATCATTGACCGGCAGATGCAGCAAGGGCTTCGGCAACTCATCCAGACGCAACACCGTCAGGCCAAGCGGCTTTTGCATATCTGCCGCCGTCTTGGCCAGCATGCGCGAGGGGGCAATCCCGATCGACGCCGTCAGACATTCACCGACATTCTCCAGAATCCGGCGCTGGATACGATGCCCAAGCGCGCGGGCCACTGCTTCTTGCGTCTCAGGCCCCATCAACCGGCAGGCCACCTCATCAATCGAACAGACCCTTTCAACCGGTATGACCTGATCGACCTCGGCCAGTATGCGGTTATGCACATCGACATATATATCCGGTCTGGCCTCAACGATTTTTAAATCACGACACATCAGCTTCGCGTCACTGACCCGCGTACCGGTCTTGATACCCAAGGCCTTGGCCTCGGCACTGGCGGCAATGGCACTGGTGTGCTCGCTCATCACCGGCACGACAATCACCGGCTTA
>JBCEBX010000284.1:0-12292 GCA_039206455.1 Asticcacaulis sp. | reverse complement strand
GCCAATGCCATGTCGCTGATGCAATCGGCAGGCGATGAGGCCAAGGCGGCGTTTCAGGCGCAGGGCGACAAGTTCGTCGCCGAGTTCGATCTGGTGCGCCGCGATGAATTGCTGGCGCTGAAAGACGAGATCGCCGCCCTGAGGGCCGTGGTGGCCGGGATTCGGGCCGCGTCACCGAAAAAAACGACCGCGAAAAAGACTGCCCCGACAGAGACAGACACAGAGTAAGTACAGATTATGGATTTGCCGCAGGCCTATGATGCCGACATGAGTTCCGACCCGCTTGAGATGGTCGAAACCATTTTAAGCGATGAAGGGCTGAATTTTGAACGCACGCCTGAGGGCGAGGTGATCTTTTCTCTTAAAGGGGATTGGAAAACCTATGACCTGTGGTTTTCCTGGCGACCGGAGGGCGAGTGCATACAGCTTTGCTGTACGCTTGATCTGCCGTTTACCGAAGTGCAGTTGCTGAGGCTCTATGAGCTTCTGACTCTGGTCAATCAGCGGGTATGGTTCGGGCATTTTGAACTGTATCAGGATGAGATCGGCGGCAATGGCGCGTCTGTGGCGGATATTGTCTTCCGGCACACCATGGCCTTTAGTCCGGCAGAGCGCCCAAGTCCGATGCAGACCGCCCATATGATCAATAGCGCTGCCGAGACGGTTGATCGTTTCTATCCGGCCTTTGATTTCCTTATCAAGGGCGGGCAGTCGCCTGCTGATGCGATTACGGCCTGTCTGTTTGAGACGGTGGGGGAGGCGTAGGGGGATCGCGTAAAAGTCCTTCGGCTTGCGCCTCAGTGTACTTTTACGCGGGATTCTGATTTGACACAGGCTCTCTCGGGGCGGCCCTTCGAGAGCCTGTGACGTTTTTGTTTTAGAGGTGAAAACCTATGGCACTGGCTTTGCCTTTGATGATAATCGGCGCAGGGGCGCTTGGAGGGTCGATCCTTAAGGGGTTGCGCATTACGGGCGCGGTTGATCCGTCAGATGTCATTATCCTTGATCTTCATCCGCAGGCAGAGGCGCAGGCCTATGGCGAACTGGGGGCAAGGCTTAATCCTGAGGCCGATGTGCTGGCTGAGGCCAGGACCGTGATTGTCGCCGTCAAGCCACAGGGCTGGCGCGCCGTAGCGGAAACCTTTGGTGATAAACTGAGGCCTGATGCCGTGTTCGTATCGGTTATGGCCGGTGTGCGCACCACTGATCTGTCGGCGGCTTTTGGGGGGCGCAAGGTGGCGCGGGTCATGCCGACCACGGGTGTGGCAACCGGTAAGGGCGTGGCCAGTCTCTATGCGGCGGAAAGCGAAGCGCTTGGGGCAGCAAAGGCGATATTCGAGCCGATAGCTTCGACGGTGGTGTTGGGTGAGGAGGGGCTGATTGATGCGGCGACGGCGGTTTCCGGATCGGGGCCTGCCTATGTCTATGCCTTTGCGGCAGCGTTAGAGGCAGCGGGTCTTGAGGCCGGTCTTGCGGCGGCGGATGCGCGGGTTCTGGCGCGGGCGACGCTGATTTCAGCGGCTAATCTGCTGGATATTTCCGGTGAGGAGCCGGAGGCCCTGATTAAGAAAGTCGCCTCTCCCGGAGGCACGACCGAGGCAGGGTTGAAGGTTCTGCGTCAGCCGCTGGATGAACTGATTACCGCTACGGTGCTGGCGGCGCAAAAGCGTTCGCGGGAACTGGGGTAGGTTTAGAATGCCCCCTCCGTCAGCGATTTCGCTCGGCCCTCCTTCACGAAACGATTCACTGGATCGTTTCGTGAACTCGACCCCCGCTTCGCAGGGGAGGAGGTAATGGAAGAAGTCCCACACCTCGGGGCAATCGGGTGCAGGGCCTGAGGCCCTGCCTCTTTTAATCGTAACCGGAGCGCCTACATAAGAGGTTTGGCTGGCTTGAGGTGTACGCATGACCCCGTTTTCCATTCTTGATTTGTCGCAGATATGTGAAGGGGCGGGGGCATTCGAGGCGCTGGCTAATTCGGCCAAGCTGGCACAGGCGGCGGAAAAGCTGGGCTATAGCCGGTTCTGGGTGGCGGAACACCACGGTATGCCGGGGATTGCTTCGGCAGCGACCGCAGTCGTCATTGCCCATGTCGGGCATCATACACAAAGCATACGTATCGGGGCAGGCGGGATCATGTTGCCCAACCATGCGCCCTTTGTCATTGCCGAGCAGTTCGGCACGCTTGAGGCCCTGTTCCCCAAGCGGGTCGATCTGGGGCTTGGGCGGGCACCGGGGAGTGATATGCGCACCAATCGCGCGCTTCGGCGCACGTTGGACGGTAGTGTCGATCAGTTCCCGCAGGATGTCATGGAACTAATGGCCTATATGGGGGATGAGAGCGATGAGGCACGTCTGAGGGCCATTCCGGGGGAAGGCAGTCATGTGCCGGTGTGGATTTTAGGCTCAAGCCTGTATGGCGCGCAACTGGCGGCGCAACTGGGGCTGCCCTATGCCTTTGCCTCACATTTTGCGCCGGATTACCTGTTTCAGGCCATACGCGTTTACCGTTCGCAATACAGGCCGTCAAAGGCGCACCCCGAGCCTCGTCTGATGGTCGGCATTATGGGGGTAGGGGCTGAAACGGATGAGGAGGCGCAATATCTGTTTACGTCGATGCAGCAGAGCTTTGCGGCGATGCGGCGTAATGAGCGTATCCGCTTTCCCAAGCCGGTGCGTGGGCTTCAGTTAACGCCG
This sequence comes from Asticcacaulis sp., assembly GCA_039206455.1. Taxonomy (GTDB): domain Bacteria; phylum Pseudomonadota; class Alphaproteobacteria; order Caulobacterales; family Caulobacteraceae; genus Asticcacaulis. Next base: position 9,595 of record JBCEBX010000284.1, on the reverse strand, counting down.
GACGAGGCGTCTATGGTCAATCATATGCTGCAATTTGCCGTGGTCGGCGGGCCTGAGACGGTCAGGGCCAAGGTAGAACATTTTCTGGAAGCTACGGGGGCGGACGAACTGATTATCTCCATGCCCATCCATGATTTTGATGCGCGTGTCCGGTCTGCGGAAATATTCGCACAGACCGGACTGATGCAGCGTGTCTTATCAGACGGTAATGCCGCCTAAGGCACCGAGAACGCCAAATACATTCAGCAGCCAGATAACAACGGCGATGACAACTACGCCATTAAGGATGCCTTTGATCTTGCCGTCCATGGGGATGTAAGCGTTTACCAGCCAGAGCAGTACGCCTACGACAATCAGGACAACGACCACATTTAAAAGGGGCATATTCGGTTCCTCCATTGAATGCGCGGAAAATTGCGCAGAAAATCAGATAACCAGACTATGTCCCCGACTCTCAGGTTTAAATCCGCAGGCGAAGGCTGAAACATAAGGGCGGCATAAGAAAATACCGCTGCCGCCCTTATGGGTTTTTAATACTGTGCATTGATCTTAAGCTGTTTGTCGCCCAGTTTAATATCGGACCACTCAGGCCTTGCCAGTTGGATACGGCCCTCGGTGAAGGCTTTGACAGAGGCCTCATCCAGATCGTAACTGACCTTCAGGATTTCCCATTTTTCCTCCTTCAGCCTGTAGATATGCAGGGCCTTACCCTTACGGATAAGGAGTTCAGGCTGGTTGTCATCATTCAGGTCAATCAGGGCGGCATCGCAGACACCGGTATTCAGGCAGGGCGCAGAGGCATATTCATTTTCGGCATTGAAGGTTTGCGACAGGAAGCTTTGGGGCAGGGTCGCACCTGCGGGATAGACCAGCTTATAGTTTTTGGCCTCAGGTGTTTTGGCCGCAAGTTTACCCCCGTCAAAATCATAGAGGTTTTGAGAAGCCTTCGCCTTGGTGGCCAGATCGCGGATGGTTTGTGTTTTGCCGTCCTTGATCAGTTTGTCGATGGCGCGTTCGCCATAGCCGGCGGTTTTAAAGCGCAGGAGTTGCCAGTCGAAGGCTTCGGGGGTGACCTTACCGGCATTGAGGCGGGCGACCTGACTGTCGACGCTCAGGCGGGCCGGTGAAGCAATGGGCGTCAGGACGGCGATGAAGATCACGACCTTGGCAATGGCCAGAGCGATATTGAACGGCTCAAGGAGGCGCAGCCAGCGACCGGGCATGACGGCGGCAATGGCATAGGCGACACCATAGAGCAGGGCCACAATTACCCCGACAAAGGCGATGATGCGTGACGGTGTCAGACCGTATTGTCCGACGCGCAGGCTGAGGCCCACGGCGGCGAGGATGGCAAACACCAGAAGCAACAGGGCGGCGGCGCGGGCGGTGTATTTCAGGACAATATTGACCGGGCGTTCTTCGTCGCCTTGCTGGTAGGCGGCGTTGACCAGCAGTACCAGCGCCAGACAGGCCCCGAGCAGTGTGCCTGTGGCGGCCTTGGTGTCCCACAGGGGTTTCAGGCCGCTGAAACACAGGCTGATGACAAAGATCAGGCCGACGACGACAATGACGGGCAGAAGCCATGACAATACCCCGAGAATCAGGGCGCGGACATTGGCCAGAAGTTTGGTTTGCACATCGCTTAAATGTACCGAGGCGGCTAAGGCCAGGCCTGAGACCGGGTAAGCGACGTAGGCTTCCTGAAGCAGGTCACCGAACCATTCAAAGCCGATGAATCTCAGCAACGCGGCCCCGAGCCACAATATACCCCAGAACAGGCCGGTGAACAAAAGGCTTAGAGCCAGTTGTACGCCGCGTTTCCAGGCCTGATCGAAATAGACCTCATAGGGGGCAATGGGTTTGCGGGCCTGATCGGCGCTTGAGATCAGTTCGTGGGCGATGAACAGCAGGGGATAGACAAGGAAGGTATCGGCATGAAGGATGAAACTGTAGCCCTTGAAGGCCTCGCCTTCGCTTTGCGACCAGCCGATCAGCAAAAGCAGCAGATAGGCTGTGATCGTCCACGCCAGAAGCGACAGCCGACGCATGGCTCCGGCACCGGCCCAGACGACAAAGGCAGTCAGGGCGGTGGCGGCAAACAGGATGCGCATCCAGACGATCTCAGGCGGCCAGACATCGTAATTGCCGTTCTGCGCCTTGCGGAAGGCGTCAATCTGTTCGGAGGAAAAGGCCAGCAACAGGCCGAAGACAAGGCCAACCGCCAGACGGAGATACAGGGCCTGACGGTCAGAAAGCGGCGTATTGTATTTTGCGAGCATGATCTTCCCCGAATGTTTGGGCCGACTATGGGCCAAAAATCAGGAACTGTCAGCGGGTTAAATGCGGCCCATGGTCGTGGGGCCATCATAGGCGGAGGAATGGATCGGCAGATTGTCGGGATCAAGGCCGGTCATGCGCCACACCCTGTCCGTTTCTTCGTAACGTACCGGACAGGCATTGGGGCTTGAATACATCTCGCCCAGAAACACCCTGGCTATGGCGCGGAAGGGGATGCCGTGCGAGACAAACAGGCAGGCCTCGCCGCCTGAGCGGTGTTCGTTGACGGCTTCGGAGACGCGGTCAATCACCTGAGACAGGGTTTCGGCATCGGACGGATAGTGCTTGCCGTCGAGATCAGCCTCAGGGCGCATATGGGCGGCCATTTCGGCACGATGGGTGACGACTTCTTCGAGCGTCAGGCCTTCGAACACGCCAAAGCTGCGTTCAATGATGCGGGGGTCGACCTCGACCGGCAGACCCAGCGTTTCAGCGACAATCGATGCGGTTTCATGAGCGCGGGACAGGGGGCTGGCGATGATGCGGGTGATCGACTGATCTTTGAGGAAACGGGACGCTGTGCGCGCCTGAAGCCTGCCGGTTTCATTCAGCGGAATATCAGTCGAGCCCTGAAGGCGCAGTTGCTGGTTCCAGTCGGTCTGGCCGTGGCGTAATACAAAAAACATGGATTACAACTCTGCCCTGATGCGTTCCGCGAGGGCTTTCAGCCTGTCCGTATCGGCCATCTGACCGGAGGCGTGTGGCGCGTCACTCTGGCTGTCATAGGCCGGAATAATATGAAAGTGGATGTGAAACACCGTCTGTCCGGCAGGTTCGCCATTGAACTGGGCGATGCGGATGCCGTCAGGTTTCAGGGCTTTATTGACCGCCTGAGCCACGGTCTGGGTTTTGATAATCAGGTTTTGCAGGGCGTCAGGGGCAATATCCAGAAGGTTACGGGCCTCAAACTTGGGGATGACCAGCGTATGGCCTTCGGATTGCGGGAACACGTCCATGAAGCTTAAAATGTGGTCATCTTCGTAGACCTTCACAGCCGGAATTTCACCGCGTATAATTTTGGCGAAAATGTTTTGCGGATCATAGGTTCCGGTCAGGCTCATTATACTGTCTCCGTCTGGATTCTGTCGGACCATACTCTTAAAGGACTATGCTTTCAGGGCCAAGAGGGTTAAGGGAAGCCTATGAGCAAAGAAGTCAAAACCCTCTATATCGGCGAAGGCGAAGACGGCACCCGTGTTGATCGCTTTATCAAGCGTCGCTGGCCGCATATCAACCACGTCATGCTGAACAAGCTGTTGCGTTCCGGGCAGGTGCGTGTGGACGGCAGCCGCGTCAAGGCCGATACGCGCCTTGTGGCCGGTCAGACCGTGCGTGTGCCCCCTCTGCCGGAGGCACCGTCCGAAGATCAGCAAAAGCGCGAACGGGCGACCTTGAGCCCGCAGGAAATCCGCTACGCCAAGTCGCTGGTGCTGTTCGAAGACGATTATGTGATCGCCATCAACAAGCCTTCGGGGCTGGCGGTTCAGGGCGGCACCAAGACGAAAAACCATATCGACCGGCTGTTGTCAGCGTGGGGTGAGGGGCTTGAGCGGCCGCGTCTGGTGCACCGGCTTGACCGCGATACGTCGGGCGTTTTGCTTCTGGGCAAGACACCGGCGGCGGCGGCACGTCTGGCGGGGGCCTTTGCCAAGCGTAAGGCCTATAAGACCTATTGGGCGCTGGTGGCCGGTACGCCTGACCCCAAGGAAGGCGTGATTGATGTGCCCCTGATCAAAAAGGGCTTCAATGACCGCGAAATTGTCATGCCCGCAGACCCGAAGGAGCCGGGGGCCGAGGCGGCAGAAACTGAATATGTCACCATTTCACGCGCCGCGCACCGGCTGGCGTGGATGGCATTGCGTCCGCACACGGGCCGCACGCACCAGCTTCGGGCGCATATGCAGGCCATTGGCCATTGTATCCTGGGCGATCCGAAATATGCCGACGACCTGAGCCGCCCGTTGTCGGAAGGGCTGGGGCTGCAACTGCATCACCGCCGTATCGAGCTGCCGCATCCGTCGCATGGGACGCTTATTGTCGAAGCGCCGCTTGATCCGGTGATTGCCGCCGGTTTTGAGCGCTATGGTTTTGATGAATACGAAGCGTCACCCGAACCGTTCCGCAAGGTGCAAAAGATTTCCAGACGATAGTGAGTGCGTCCATGCGTTTGGCTGTATTTGATGTAGATGGCACCCTGATCGACAGCCGTGCCTCTATCTTTCGGGCGGCGGTTGAGGCGGCGCACCGTATCAATATTGAGCCGCCGACCTATGATCAGGTGCGCGGCATCGTCGGGTTGTCGTTATTTGAAGCGCTTGAGGCCATGCGGCCTGATCTCGATCCGGAAACCATTGCCGCCTATACGCGTGAGTTTCAGAACGCCTTTATCACCTTCCATGCCGAGCCGGATTTCAGCGAAGACCTCTATGCCGGTGCGCAGGAAACGCTTTTGCGTCTCAAAAATGATAACTGGCTGATTGGTATGGCGACGGGTAATTCGCGGCGCGGGGTGACGCGGATACTGGCGCATTATGGCTGGGAAGATATTTTTGATGTCACCTTCTGCGCCGATGACGGGCCGTCAAAGCCGCATCCGCATATGCTGGAATGTAATATGAAGGCGCTGGGCGTCGGGGCGCACCAGACCCTGATGATCGGCGATGCCACCTATGATATACGTATGGCGCGCTCTGCTGGTGCCTATGCGGTGGGCGTGTCGTGGGGCTTTCATACGGTGTCCGAACTTGAGGCCGCCGGTGCCCATGAAATTGTCGATGATTATACGGCGTTGAACCGGACGCTGGATCAGTTTTCACCTGAAGTTCTGAAAGCAAGTCTCTGATATGACTGATTATAAGGCCGAAGCGCCGTCAAAGCGTGTGGATCAGTTGGGTAACCGCCCGAAGCGCTTCTGGAAAGAGGTGGCCTTTGCCGCCGTCAGTGGCGGGTTTGCGGTGTCGCTGGATAAACGCGCGGTGAAAACGCCAAAGGGTGAGGTGCTGACCCTGCCTAATCCGGCGGTAGCGGCGCTGGTGGCGCGTGAATGGGAAGCGGTTGAGGACTATGTGGACTATGCCGCCATGCCCCTGACGCGGCTGGGATTTGCGGCGGTCGATCATTTGCGTGATCCCGAAGGTGCGGTGGCCGAGGCGTCGCGTTATGCGGAAACTGATCTGGTGGCCTATCCGTCGGACTATCCGCAGGCGCTGATTGAGCGGGAAGCAGCGGCATGGGGTCCGGTCATTGACTGGCTTAAGGCAGAACTGGGGCTGGAGATCGTTCAGAACCGTTCGATTATGCATAAGCCGCAACCTGAGGCCACGGTTGCCGGTATCGGAGCGTTGGTTGCGGCGGCGACGCCCTATGAGCGTGCCGGTCTGATGGCGGCGACGCCCTTGCTCGGGTCTGTGGTGCTGGCGATTGCCCTGTGGAAGGGGCATTTAAGTGGCGAGGCGGCCTTTGAGGCCTCGCGCGTCGGTGAGGCCTTTCAGGTCGAAACCTGGGGCGATGATGCCGAGGCCCGTCAACGGGCCGAGTCGCACAAGGCCGATGTGATTAGCCTTGAGGCGTGGTTTAAGGCCTTACGGTAAGAATACCCCTCCGGCCCTGACGGGCCACCTCCCCGCACAGCAGGGAGGGGAGAGACGTTAGAGTGCCACTTCGTAAGCCGCTTCGGTATTGGCGGCGATGTCCTCTAACGTCACGTCAGGGGCCAGTTCGATCAGGCGCAGGCCAGACCCATCCGGCTTGACCTCAAACACCCCAAGCGTAGTAATGATCAGGCTGACGACACCGGTGCCGGTCAGGGGCAGTTCGCAGGCCTTAAGTACCTTGGATTCACCGTGCTTGCTGGTGTGTTCCATGACCACAACGACGCGTTTGACGCCCGCCACCAGATCCATAGCCCCGCCCATGCCTTTAACGAGCTTGCCGGGGATCATCCAGTTGGCGATATCGCCGTTTTCCGCCACTTCCATTGCGCCCAGAATGGTCAGGTTGATGTGACCGCCGCGGATCATGGCAAAGCTGTCTGACGAGGAAAAATAGCTGGTTTCATCCAGTTCGGTGATGGTCTGCTTGCCGGCATTGATCAGGTCGGGATCGACCTCATCATCATAGGGAAAGGGGCCCATGCCCAGCATACCATTTTCCGACTGGAAGGTGACGGTCATGCCTTCGGGGATATGGTTGGCCACAAGGGTCGGAATGCCAATCCCCAGATTGACGTAATAGCCGTCCTGTAATTCTTTGGCGGCGCGTTTGGCGAGGTCGTCTCTTGTCCAGACCATTATACACTCTCCTTTTGTGCGCTGTTATCTTGCGCTAACGCTTCGCTTCTGGAGCGCGTGGTGCGCTGCTCAATGCGTTTCTCGAACGTGCCTTTGACGATGCGGTCGACATAGATGCCCGGTGTATGGATGTGGTCGGGATCGATCGAGCCGGTGGGCACGATTTCCTCAACCTCTACGACCGTGATCTTACCGGCAGTGGCCATGATCGGGTTGAAGTTACGTGCCGTTTTGCGGAAGATCAGATTGCCACGCTCGTCGGCTTTCCAGGCCTTGATGATCGACAGGTCAGCCACAAGACCGGTCTCAAGGATATAGCGGCGGCCGTCGAAGGTCTTTTCTTCCTTGCCTTCGGCCACCAGTGTACCGACGCCCGTAGCGGTATAGAAGGCGGGGATGCCTGCGCCACCGGCGCGGATGCGCTCGGCCAGCGTGCCCTGAGGGTTGAACTCAAGTTCCAGTTCGCCCGACAAGTACTGACGCTCAAATTCCTTGTTTTCGCCGACATAGGACGAGATCATCTTTTTGATCTGGTGGGTGTTGAGAAGCTGCCCCAGACCGAAGCCATCGACACCGGCATTGTTGGAGATAACCGTCAGGCCCTTGACGCCGGAATCACGTACCGCCGCGATGAGGTTTTCCGGTATGCCGCACAGGCCAAAGCCACCGGCCATAATCGTCAGGTCGTCGCGCAGGAGGCCATCAAGGGCCTCTGCGGCGGAATTAAATATCTTGTTGGATTTTCCCATAAACGGGCTCCCTACAGAGGTCAAAATTACCTTAGCTGTGAGCCTAGTCTGCCCGAAAGGGCCTGTCATCCTGAAAGATAATGCAGCGCAATAAAATTAGCGCGAGAGAAGCGGTTTAAGGGAGGCGTCCGCGTCACGGATAATGGCGGCGTCCAGTGAGACCTGTTTGGCGATCAGTTGCTTCCCGGCCATGAAGTCAGCGGGGCGGTTGACGGCTTCGACGCAAATCAACTGTTGATTTTTTTTTAGATGAAAGACGCTGAACGCGCCGCTGTCGGGGTCGCCGCGTGTAATCAGCTGTGCGTCGAGGCGGGAAATGCCCGCGATCTGAAGTTTGTATTCGTACTGATCCGACCAGAACCATGGCACTTCGGGTGTCGGGGCTTTGAAGCCGGTAATGGCGGCGGCGGCCTGTTTGGCCTGTTCAAGGGCGTTGGGCACGCTCTCGAGGCGGTAGCGGCCCTCATACCATGGCTTGATTTCGCGTGATGTGACATCGCCAATGGCAAAGACATTGGCGGCGGAAGTGCGGGCTTCATGATCGACGACTATGCCGTTAGCGCAGGTGATACCCGCGGCCTGAGCCAGATCATCGGCAGGCAGAGCGCCAATACCGACCAGCAGGTGATCGAACAGATGTTCGGTACCATCTTCAAGTACGACGACCTCTTTTTGTCCCACCGAAGCCAGACCGGCGACATGTGCGTTGGTTTGCAGGTTTACACCGGCTTCGCGGTGAATACGTGTAAAGGCTTCGGACAGTTCGGGTGAGGCCACACGCGCGAGAATGCGAGACTCACGTTCAAAAACGGTCACATCGCAGCCAAGCTTGCGCGCCGAGGCCGCGACCTCGAGCCCGACATAACCGGCACCGATCAGGCCGATATGGCCGCCGGTTTCAAGCAGGGGTTTGAACGTTTCGGCGTGGGTTAAGGTGCGCAACAGGTAATGCGCGACACGATCACTGCCCGGCACATTGAAGGGACGTGCCTTTGAGCCGGTGGCGATGATCAGGTGATCGTAGCTGTGGCGGCCATTGGCCAGTATAATTTCCTGAGCCTCAGGGTTTATGGCTTCAACAGTTGTTGAAAGATGGACCGCTATGTCATTGGAATCATAGAATGCCTGAGGACGTAGCTGAAGGTCATCTTCACCGGCCTCGCCCTTGAGCCATGCTTTGGATAAAGGCGGACGCTGATAGGGCAGACTTGATTCTGCGCCGATCAGGGTGATCGGGCCGTCATAGCCGTATTGCCGTAAAAAGGCCGCTGCCGAGCCACCGGCATGACCGGCGCCGATGATGACGACGCCTGACATTTACGCCTCTTTCGGAGCGGCTATGCCATGTTGCAGGCGCGTGGCGTGAAGCGTGTTGTTCAGCAGGCAGGCGATGGTCATCGGGCCGACGCCGCGCGGCACAGGCGTAATGGCCGTGGCGCGTTCCTTGGCAGCGTCAAAAGCCACATCGCCAACGATCTTTGATTTGCCGTCTGCGGTGTCAATGCGGTTGATACCGACATCAATCACATAGGCCCCGTCCTTGACCCAGTCGCCCTGAATGAAATTTGGACGCCCGACGGCGGCGACCAGGATATCGGCGTTGCGGCAAACCTCGGCCAGATTTTGCGTGCGCGAATGGGCGACGGTAACTGTGCAATTTTCATTGAGCAGAAGCTGTGCCATCGGCTTGCCGACAATGTTTGAGCGCCCGACGATGACCGCATTGAGGCCTGACAGGCTGCCGTTGCCGTGGGTTTTGATGGCGTCCTTAAGGAGCATCAAAGACCCTAGCGGCGTGCAGGGGACAATGGCTTCAAGGCCGACCGACAGCTTGCCGACGTTTTGAATGTGGAAGCCGTCCACGTCTTTGAGCGGATCAATGGCGTCAATGACCTTAAGGGATGACATATGTTCCGGCAGAGGCAACTGCACCAGAATGCCATTGACGGCCTTATCGGCATTAAGTTCGGCCACCAATGCCAGCAAATCGGCCTCAGAGGTGGCTGCCGGAAGGGTAATGGTGCGGCTTTCCATGCCGACTGCCTTGGTGGTTTCGCCCTTGTTTTTCACATAGATCTGGCTGGCGGGATCTTCGCCGACAATGACCACCACAAGGCAAGGCGTGAGGCCATGATCGGCCTTAAGGGCCGCAACCTGAGTGGTGATCCGCTCACGCAGTCCCTTGGCGCACGCGGTCCGCATGTAGTCCTGGCGCATCGT